>JBMTJR010000006.1:0-20250 GCA_049438565.1 Kiritimatiellia bacterium | reverse complement strand
AGGGTTAGGGGGTGGTGCGCTTTTTTGTGGGGCTTGGGGTGGGGCGCAACTTGCATGAACCCCCGCAGATTTACAATTTCGGTCCTCCGGGCGGGGGGCCGCTGCTGAAGGAGGGAATGACCCTGGCGATTGAACCGATGGTGAATCTGGGCACGCACGAAGTGGAGACGCTTTCGGATGGCTGGACAGTGGTGACCCGGGACCGGCTTCCTTCTGTGCACGTGGAGCACACGGTGGCGGTTCACAAAGGCAAGGCGGAAATCCTCACGCTTCCGGAGGAATAAACCGGAAATCGTCAGGAAAAGACCCCCAAAAGAATCCCGGCCAGGGCCGGGGTTGAATCTGAGAGCCGACGGGTCCGCGCCGAACAGGAACCAATGAAAAAAACAGAAAAAAAGGAAGAAATTTTACTCGACGCAACCCTGCTAAATGAATTAGAGTGCGCGACCTTTCAAGTAGAACTTGATAACGGGCATAAAATGGTGGCTTTTTCCGCACCCAAAAAGACCCTTTTGCAGATGAATTTGCAGCTGGGACAGAGGGTGCGGCTTCAATGTTCCCCCTATGATATGCACAAAGGAATCATTCTAATCGACCATCCACAGGATTTAAACTCATGAAAGTTCGTAGTTCCGTTAAAAGAATTTGCATCAATTGCCGCGTCATTCGGCGCAAGGGTGTTGTGCGTGTCATCTGCACCAATCCCCGTCACAAACAACGTCAAGGTTAAGAGGAGTTCACAGTATGCCACGTATTATGGGAATCGACATTCCGGGCCGCAAGCGCCTTCCGTTTTCACTTCGTTACATCTACGGCGTGGGACCTCACCGTGCTGATGAGATTATTGAAAAGCTGGGGCTGGACCCCAACCAGAAAGCGGATGATCTGTCTTCTGACGACATCAATGCGATTGCGAAGCTCCTGCAGTCTGACTACACCGTGGAAGGGGACCTGCGCCGCGAAACGCAGTCAAACATCCGCCGTCTGATCAGCATTGGCAGCTACCGTGGCATTCGTCACCGCCGGGGACTCCCGGTTCGGGGACAGCGCACCAAGACCAACGCCCGTACCCGCAAGGGAGGACGCCGTACCATCGGTGCCATCCGCGGAAAAGAAGCCCGGGCGGCCGCGAAAGCCGGAAAATAATTTAACCTTCATTTATCCTAACCAGGAAATCACCGATGTCTGATGATCAAAAAGAGACCGTAGAAGAAATCAAAGCGCCGGCAGCCGGGGAGGCTGCGGCGGAGGAAACCAAGACCAACCGTCCCACCGCAGCCCAGCTGCTGGGAGAGGAACTGGCCCCGGTCAAAGCCCGCAAAGCCAAGAGTTCTAAAAACATCACCCAGGGTGTGGTGCATGTCAAAGCCACTTTTAACAACACCATCGTCTCGGTGACCGATCTTTCCGGGAACGTGATTTCCTGGGGATCCGCCGGTGGCGCGGGATTCAAGGGCTCGCGGAAAAGCACGGCCTATGCCGGCACGGTTGTGGCGCAGGAAGCGGTTCGCAAGGCCATGTCCCACGGATTGAAAGAGGCGGAAGTGCAGATTCAGGGTCCGGGAGCCGGACGCGAATCCGCCGTGCGTGCGGTTCAGTCCTGCGGCGTGACCGTTTCCAACATTGCAGACGTGACCCCGGTTCCCCACAACGGCTGCCGGGCCAAGAAACGCCGCCGCGTATAACAGGATTTGAGATCCGGAATTTAAGATCTGAAATCTGAAATTTGAAATTTAAATAACCTTCTGAACACGGAGTAATACATATGGCTATTCGACTGGGTCGATTTGAGATGCCGAAACGGGTCGTGAAAGACGATTCTGAAAGCACAGAAAACTTTGGACGTTACTATGCGGAGCCTTTCGAGGCCGGCTATGGACGCACCATCGGAAACTCCCTCCGCCGGGTTCTGCTTTCCTCTCTGGAAGGTGCCGCCATCTCCGCGCTGAAACTTGAGGGAGCTCCTCACGAATTCTGCACCCTGGACGGAATGGTGGAGGACGTGACGGATGTGATCCTGAATCTGAAAAAAGTGATTCTGAAGTCCTACAGCCGGGATACCCGCATGGTTCAGATCAAAGTGGAAGGTCCGGGCGAAGTCACGGCGGGCGATATCATCACCGACGGCTCCATCGAAGTGCTGAATCCCGACCACCATATCGCCACCCTGGACGAGGGCGGAAAATTTATTGCCCATCTGGAAGTGAAGGTCGGCCGCGGATACTGTCCGGCCGATCTGAACAAAAAAGACAACCAGCCGATTGGAATTATTCCGATTGACAGTCTGTTCTCTCCGGTGACCCGCGTGAACTACTGGGTGGACAACACCCGGGTGGGACGCCGCACCGATTATGACAAACTTGGACTGGATATCTGGACCGACGGGCGGATTTCTCCGGATGAAGCCCTCACGATTGCTGCCGCGATTCTGCGTCACCATCTGGATGTGTTCGTGAATTACGACAAAGATCTGGTTGAGTTCGAACAGAGCGAGAAACAGATCGACCAGGAACGGGAAGAACTCCGTAAGAAACTGGGCGTATCCGTGAACGAAATCGAACTCAGTGTCCGCGCGGCCAACTGTCTGAACAACGCGAACATCACCACCGTGGGTGAGCTGTGTATGAAGACAGAGGCGGAAATGCTCAAGTACCGCAACTTCGGGAAAAAATCT
Organism: Kiritimatiellia bacterium; assembly: GCA_049438565.1. Taxonomy (GTDB): domain Bacteria; phylum Verrucomicrobiota; class Kiritimatiellia; order SS1-B-03-39; family UBA6053; genus UBA6053. Next base: position 17,576 of record JBMTJR010000006.1, on the reverse strand, counting down.
CTGAACGAGATCAAAGCGAAGCTGGTGGAATACGGCCTTTCTCTGGGCATGAGTTTTGAGTCCGATCTGCTGGTCGGCTCACGTGACAACGACTGATTTGAACTTTTGACTTAAATTTAAGGAACTTCAACAATGCGACACCGCAAAAAAACAATCAAACTGGGACGCAGCTCCTCACATCGTGAAGCGATGATGGCGAACATGGTCTGCTCACTGATTCAGGAAAAACGGATCACCACCACCCTGCCCAAAGCCCGTGCAATCCGCCCTCTGGCGGAAAAAATGGTCACTCTGGGCAAACGGGGCGATCTGCATGCCCGTCGTCAGGCCATTGCCAAACTGAAAAGCAAAGATTCTGTGCATGAACTGTTTGCCAACATTGCTCCGGCCTTTACGGAGCGTGCAGGTGGATACACCCGGATTCTCAAATTGGGAACCCGCCCCAGCGACGCCTCTGAAATGGCGATTATCGAATGGGTGGACGTTACCGGAGCCCCGGCCGAGGCGGCTGCGGAGTAACCCTCATGCAGCTCTGCTGGCATAAACCGGTGCTTGTCGCCGGTTTTTTTTGGGTCTTTTTCCCGCAGCTGCCTGCGCAGATTGAATTACAGGATGTGCCGGAGCAGTCAGGGGAGCCTTCAACGCAGGTCCCGGCAAACTCTGAAGCGACCGAGGCGGCAGAAAAAGATCTGGAAAATATGATCCGTCAATTGAAGCGTGCTCCCTCCGCCTGGGTCATGCCGGATCAAACGCCGGATTCTCCGGAGCTTGAACGCCTGCAGGCCCGGATGCGCGACTATGCAGAGGCTCCCCGGCGGGTGATAGTGGGGATTCAATTTGTGAACGGGGAATGGCAGTGGGGCGAGGTGAGCGTATTCAGTTTCAAAGTGAGCGCAGAGGGGGGGATTTTCCCGGTCATTCTGCATCAATTGCAGAAAATGGAACGCAGGGACCGGGATGCGGAGGATTTTGTGCTGAACTTTCGGGATGGGGATCTCCTGCAGGGACGGCCGGAAATCGGGCATGTTCCCCTGCAACTGCCCCAGGGAGGGGTGCAGCAGATTCCGATGGAAAAGATCCGGCAGATTCAGATTTCAGAGCGGAACTCCTGAGCTTCTCCTTGCCAAGGAAAGATTCCCGGCATAACGGGGGAGTATGGTTGAAATCAGTTACCGGAAGTATGGTTTTATTCTCCGTCTGCAGGATGATGTGGATTTGGAGCAGATGCGGGTGCTGCTCTTTCAAATGCGGGATGAATGGGCGGGACTTTCGGAACCTTTTGTTTTTTTAATAGATGCCCGTAACTTCAAATATTTCACTGCGGATGCCCATGCCGCGTTTGAAGAGCTTTTAGAAGAGGCCAAACTGGAGGGGCTGGTGCGTATCAGTGTATTGGGAATCAGTACCAGCCTGGCCGCCCTTTTTTGCTCCATTATGGTGCAATGCGATTTGATGGAAATGTACCAATTTCTGGATCTTGCCTACGAAGAGGATTGGAAAACCGAAATGAAAACATGGTTGGACAGTCCTTTTGAGTTGGAGGATGCCTGAACAAACCCAACTACGACACACAGCTGACATGGAAGAGAATATGATGATCACGGAAACCAGCGAATGGAAAGCATTGGAATCACACGCGGCGGCGCTGAAAGAATTTCATTTACGGGATGCCTTCCGGGAGGATCCCGCCCGGGCGGAACGTTTTTCATTGGAACTGGAGGGTTTTTATGTGGATTATTCCAAGAATCTCATCACCGACGAAACGCTGGACAAGCTGTTCGCCCTGCTCAAAGTGCGGGAGGTGGAGCGCGCCCGGGACGCAATGTTTTCCGGGGAAAAGATCAATCGGACCGAAGACCGGGCGGTATTGCACACCGCATTGAGAGCCCCGCGGACTGCGGAGATTTTTGTGGAGGGTGAAAACGTGGTTCCGGCCGTGCATGTGGTGCTGGACAAGATGGGCCGGCTTTCCGAGCAGCTGCGCAGCGGAACCTGGAAGGGCTTCACAGGGAAAAAGATCCGTCACATCATCAATATCGGCATCGGGGGATCCGATTTGGGTCCGGTGATGGTGAGTGAAGCGCTGAAACCCTATTCAGACCGGAATCTTTCTCTGCATTTTGTCTCCAATGTGGATGGAACCCATTTGGCGGAAACCCTCCGTGACCTGGATCCGGCGGAAAGTCTGTTTATTGTGGCCAGCAAAACCTTCACCACCCAGGAGACCCTGACCAATGCGCACAGTGCGCGGGACTGGCTGGTATCGGCGCTGGGCGATGAGGCGGCGGTGGCCCGGCACTTTGTGGCGCTTTCCACCAATACGGACGCGGTGGCCGCCTTCGGGATTGATCCGGAGAATATGTTTGTGTTCTGGGACTGGGTGGGGGGGCGCTATTCTCTGTGCAGTGCGATCGGCCTGCCGATCATGATCGGGATCGGGGAAGAGAATTTTCGCGAGCTTCTGGCCGGATATCATGCGATGGATGTGCACTTTCAGACAGCGGAACCGTCAAAGAATCTCCCCATGATCCTCGGGTTGCTGGGGCTTTGGTACAATAATTTTCTGGGTGCCCACAGTCACGCGATTCTGCCCTATGATCAGTACATGCACCGGTTCGCGGCCTATTTCCAGCAGGCGGATATGGAGTCCAACGGGAAATCCACGGATCAGAACGGGAATCCGGTTGCTTATCAGACGGGACCCATTCTGTGGGGAGAACCCGGGACCAATGGACAGCATGCCTTTTACCAGCTGATCCATCAGGGCACCAAAATGGTTCCCTGTGATTTCATTGGCTTTGCCTGCTCCCACAATCCTCTGGGCGATCATCATCTTAAACTGATGAGCAACTATTTTGCCCAGACCGAAGCCCTCGCCTTTGGTAAAACGGCGGAAGCGCTTCGCGCGGAAGGGGTCCCGGAGGATCTGATTCCTCATAAGACCTTCAGTGGAAACCGGCCCAGCACCTCTTTTCTTATGGAGAAACTGACTCCTTTCAATTTGGGTCGGCTGATTGCGGCCTATGAGCACAAGATTTTTGTGCAGGGGATTCTGTGGAATATCTTCAGTTTTGATCAGTGGGGCGTTGAGCTGGGCAAAGTTCTGGCCAAAGCCATCCTGCCGGAACTGGAAGGGGAGGCAAATCCCGCGGCGCATGACGGCTCGACTGCGGGGCTGATCCTGAAATTCAAAGAAATGCGGGGCTGAAAGTCCTCGATTGTCCCTGAACGGACTGCGTGATTCCGGAGAGAAGGAAATCCTGCTTTAAAAAGCTTTTCCCCGGAGCATGGGAGGGGTGCCGAAGATCCGGGCGATGGATTGGGCCAGATCAAAAAACCCCTCCCGGATTCCTAATTCCTGTGCAGGCTGACCCGGCCGGTACACCAGCAGGGGAACATGTTCCCGGGTATGATCTGTGCCTTTAAACACAGGGTCGTTTCCATGATCGGCTGTGAGAATGAGGGTGTCCTCTTCCCGGAGTCGGGGCAGGATGCGGGCCAGCCACTGATCCATCTCCTCCAGACAGGCGGCGTAGCCCGCCGGATCCCGCCGGTGGCCGAATTTCATATCGAAATCGATAAAGTTCGCGAAGACGAACCCATGATCGATTTCTTTGATCAGGGTTTCGGTCTGGGCCATGGATGCGGCGTTGTCTCCGGTGTGCCACCCCTGATCGATGCCCCTGTGGGCGAAGATATCCTCGATTTTGCCCACACTGTAGACCGGAATGCTGTGAGACTGCAGATGCTGGAGCAGGGTGGGTTCCTCGGTTTCATACGCATAGTCCACGCGGTCGGTGGTGCGTTCGAAGGCCCCGGGATTTCCCCGAAAAGGTCGGGCGATCACCCGGCCCACTCGGTAGGGATCGCAGAGTTTCCGGGCAATCTCGCAGGCGGCGTAAAGTTCTTCCAGGGGCACCACATCCACGTGCGCGGCGATCTGGAACACAGAGTCGGCACTGGTGTACACAATCAGTGCTTTTTCCCGGAGGGCCTGTTCGCCCAGATCCTCGAGAATCTGCATGCCGCTGGCGTGACAGTTGCCCAGCAGGGGACGCTGTACCGCCTCCGCGAGCGGACGGGTCAATTCCTCCGGGAAAGCCGGTGTTTTCCTGGGAAAGACATGGAAACCGGGGCGCAGGAGCAGTCCGGCGATCTCCCAGTGTCCGGTGATGGTGTCTTTTCCCTCTGAGAGTTCCCGCATAGCCCCCCAGCTGGCCAAAGGCCGGGCTGCCGGGGAGAGGCCGGTAATGGGGCCCTGATCTTCGAGCAGGCTCAGGATATTGGCCAGACCCAGACCTTCAAATGTGGGCAAAGAAATACCGCCCATGGCCTGGGCGGTATGGGGAAGGGTGGCACTTCCCCGATCGTCATATTCTGCGGCATCCGGCGCCTGGCCGATGCCCACTGAATCCATGACAATCAGGAAAACCCGTTCAGGCATGGGCTTATTCCATGCCCATGCCCGCACCCTGGGCGGCGGACTTCATTTTCTGAATGTCGGTGGGGGACATTTTCAGACTGACCGTCACAACGCCTTCCTCCGGGGCAATTCTGATTTTCTGGGAGAGTTCCATGGCTTGCGGACCCATGCTCATCATCATCATGGGAAGCATGCTCTGCACCATTCCGGCGGCCTGGGCGGCGTTTCCGGCGTTGCCCAGATCCAGACTGAGATAAAAATCCAGAACGTCCGAGGTGTTGGCGCTGATGAGCAGAGATTTCGCGGTGGCGAAGGGCATCAGCATGGCTCCCATTCCGCCCTGCGCCGCAGTGGCCTGAATGCCTTCCTGAATTTTCTGACGTGCAGGCGGAGGCAGCACCAGAACCATGCGGGCCTGACGTTTGCCGATGGACTGCATGGCGGTGGCCATGTCGGCGGTGGGATCTGCGGTGGTCCCACTTTCAATCCGTCCCAATGCATCTTTCAGAGAGAGGGTATTGAAAGCCATGAGAATGGTTTTTCCATCTTTGCTCAAGGTTCCGAAAGCCTTGTCGGGACCTTCATTGCCCGCTGCTTTCGATTCGAGCACAATCACCTCGATTCCATCGACGGTCTCGATGCGCAGATCCGCCTGCATTTCCCCTTCTCCGCCCATGGTTTCCAGACCGGCTTTGAGTTGTTCCAGGGTAACAGATTTGGCGAGTTCAAGGGCGATGACGGCCTGGGCATCCTCCAGTTCGTCCGGATCCTGGGCGGCAAAATCGATATTGTCGATGTCCATGGAGAAGGCTACGGCCAGCATATCCTCCTTCGTCAGCCCGGTGGCCGCGGTGATTTTAGCCATTTTTTCTTCAGCCAGGGCTTTTTCCTCGGCGCTTTGTTCTTTTTCCACGGCTTTGGAAAAAGCAGATTCATTCATGTTTTTGATGTCCATAAACATAAAAACGTCCGCATTTTCGACCAGCCCACCGCGCAGAGCGGACTGGGCCCGCAGACCGGTGGAAGCCGCCAATGTGGCAACAGAGAACAGGAGAACAGAGAGAGAATTCTTCATGAAGTTTGATTTTGGGTTAGGGTTTATGTAAAACAGAATGATTACGATAGGAGCTTTGGTCATTACTTCAACTCCAAAACCCCTTCAGCCCTTGAAAATCACTTATTGATGAAAACGGATTCTGCCACTGTGTCGCCCCCTACGTTGTCCCCTCTGGTTCAATACAGCTTCCGGGCGGGAGTGATTCTGCTTTATTTCTGGTGTATGACTCTGCCGCTGGTGGGCAAAGCGGGCAGTCAGACCCTTTATGCCTCCCGGAACTTTTTTACTGTACTGACTCTGCTTTTGGTCTCCACAGCGTTCAGTCTGCTTGCGGCCTGGGGGCACCGCAAAGTTTCTGCGGGCTCCCTCCGTCCACTTTGGCGGCTGCGGGTGCTATTTTCTTTTCAGCTGCTCTTTCTGATTTTTCTACTGACGGGCGTTTTTGCCCGCTAAGTTCGCTTTTTTCGATTGCGTACCTCGTGCAGAAGGCGTATCCATCGTCTTAAGTTTTCAGAATCTCACTGCCTGGAGTATCCCTATGAATCGTTTATTGAATTCCCTCTTGTTTCCGATCTTTCTTTTCCTGCTTGCAAATCCGGTTCAGGCGGAAGACAGCCTGTTTGAGCGGGCTCCCTGGAGTTTCAGTGCGGGGATCGGGGAGATCAACTTTGAAGGAGATCACGAGTTGGAGGATGGAAACTTCATTACTCTGCGGGCGATGAAAAATCTGGATGCGCGCTGGGGGTATGAATTGATTCTGGATCTGATGCCTACCCTGGACGGCGCCAGCGGACAGAATCCCAACCGGAAACGTCTGGGTGGAAACATCGGCACCACTCCCAGTGTGGCAGACACCTGGGGCTTCCGTCTGGGGCTGGATGGAAACTTACATTTGCGGAATATTGAGAATCTCCGCTGGGATCCCTACCTGAGTCTGGGGGTCGGATTTCTTTATTTCGACGAGGACACGGCCTCCGGAGCCTCCACGTTTCAGATTTATGGTGGCGGGGGCATGATGTACCACTTCAATGATGCCTGGGCCTTGCGGGCGGACATTCAAACCATGGTTTACAGCGGCGGAGAGGCACAGCTCAGCGGCATGTACAGTCTGGGGATCAACTACCGTCCCAACACGGCTCTGCCGGATGAATTCCGGGTTCAGGGCATCCCGGCCAATATTGACACGGATGGAGACGGACTGTTTGACGGACACGAACGCGAAATCGGCACCGATCCTCTGAATCCGGACACGGACGGAGACGGCCTTTCTGATGGAGAGGAGGTTCTGCAACTCAAAACCGATCCCCTGAATCCCGATACGGATGGGGACGGACTCACGGACGGGGACGAGGTGAAGGTGTATCTGACCGACCCGTTGAATGCGGATACGGATGGGGATGGACTTCAGGATGGGGAGGAAATTTTGGATTACACCACCGATCCATTGAATCCGGATACGGATGCGGATGGACTCAAAGACGGCGCGGAAGTGAAAACCTACAAAACCGATCCGCTCAATCCGGACACGGACGGAGAAGGCCTTACGGATGGGGATGAGGTCAGTAAATATGCAACTGACCCGCTGAATCCTGACACCGACGGCGGCGGAGTGAATGACGCGCAGGAAGTTCTGTACGACGGCACCAATCCGCTGGAACCCAAAGACGATTTCATCCGCATTCAGCTGAATATCGAATTCGACACGGACAAAGCGACCATTCGCTCTGCGGATTACGATGAGCTGGCCGAAGTGATCAAACTGATTGAAAGCGTTCCCACCTCCACGGTGGTGGTCGAGGGGCATGCGGACAAACGGAAAACCTCCAAACGTCAGTACAACCTCGATCTTTCCCAGCGCCGGGCCAACACCGTGCGGCAGTATTTGCTGAGCAACGGAGAGGGCATTCAGCCGGAGCGGATCACCGCCAAAGGGTATGGGTTTGACCGTCCGATCGCGCCCAATGACACCGAGGAGAACATGCAGAAAAACCGGCGGGTGGAGATCGTCATCGACCGCAACAGTGTGACCGAGTAACCGGGGCGTCCCGGATGTCTGCTCTGCGTGTCATCAACCTCGCCAGCGGGAGTACGGGAAACTGTACGCTCCTGGCCACGGAGCATACACGGGTGCTGGTGGATGCAGGAATCAGTGCGCGACGGATTTGTCAGCACCTGAGTGAATTCGGTCTGAGGCCCGAAGAGCTGGACGGGGTTTGTGTCACCCACGAACACAGCGACCACGTTCAGGCGCTTCCGATTCTGAACCAGAAGTACGGCGTTCCGCTCTATGGGAACGCCGGAACCATTCAGTCGCTGGCCCACCGGAAAAAATTCGAGGATCTGAACTGGAAAGTGTTCACCAACGGACAGTCCTTTGAGTTGGGAGAGTTCACTTTTGATCCTTTCAGTATTCCCAACGATGCCTATGATCCGGTCAGTTATCTGGTAAGCGCAGGGGACTTCAGGATTGGTTTTGCCACTGACATAGGACTGGCCACCCGTATGGTCCGCCATTCCCTTCAGGGCTGCCATGTGCTGATACTGGAAACCAATCACGACCGGCTTTTACTGGAGCAATCAGACCGTCCCTGGTCCCTTAAACAGCGTATCGGAGGACGGCAGGGGCATCTATCTAATGAGGAGGCCTGTGAGTTACTGAAGGAAATTGCCGGTCCGGAATTGCAGCGGGTTTATCTGGCGCATATCAGTCAGGACTGTAACCAGCTTGCGCTGGCAGAATCCTCGGTTCGCTTGACACTGGCCTCGATGAATCTCACGCATGTGCGTATTTGCATGACCTATCCCGACAAACCCGCAGAGCCTTGGCAGGCCGAGTACACCCTGGAGAGCCCCCTGATATGAACTGGTATTACGGAATTCAGAACAAGCAGTACGGACCTGTTGAATTGCAGGAGCTAATTCAAATGGCCTCAGAGGGGCGTCTCCAACCCCAGGATCTTGTATGGAACCAGAGTATGGGAGATCAGTGGATTGAAGCGGGGAAGGTACCTGAACTGGTTTTTCCTTCAAAAGGAAGCGCTGCGCCGGCACTCCCGGTCTCTGCCGATTCCGGAGCCCCGGTTCCCGCGATGCCTTCACCGGGGCAACCTACACCCATGGGGATGGTGGAAAACAGGGAAATCATGCGCCGGGCACGGGCCACGCTGAAAGGCAAATGGGGGCTGGGGGTTGGAGTGATTCTGATTTATATTCTCTTAACCCAGCTCCCCTCTAATCTGATTCCTCTGTTTGGAGCCATTCTCACTCTGGTGGTGGCCGGACCTTTGATGCTGGGAATGTCCAGAGTCTTTCTCAAGGTTTCACGCTCGGGCGATGCGGAGGTGGGACAGTTGTTCGAAGGATTTCAGTATTTCGGCAATTCCCTGGGGGCCTATCTTCTCAGCACCCTGTTTATATTTCTCTGGACGCTGTTGCTGATCATCCCCGGCATCATCGCCGGAATTTCCTATTCCATGATTTATTTCATTCTCTCGGATCATCCGGAAACGAGTCCCTCTGACGCAATTACGCTCAGCAAAGAAATGATGCGCGGGTACAAATGGCAGTATTTCTGTCTGGGATTCCGGTTCCTGGGCTGGATTCTGCTCAGCATTTTCCTGACCCTGGGGATCGGGATGCTTTGGGTGATGCCCTACATGCAGACATCCTACGCGCACTTTTATCAGATGGTGCGCAGCAATTACCGACCCGATGCGGTCTGAAAGCTCTCCGGGTCAGTAGATCCACTCCCAACTGAGACCGAACTGGGCGGGATCCCCCTTGCTGGTCCAGAGTTTGTCGGGAAAATCCGGCGGCTCGTTGCCGAAATAGTAGCCGCGGGTATCATAGGCTTTGTCAAAGATGTTCCGCCCCCAGAGCCGGAGTGTCCAGTTGTCTTTCTGATAGGCGATTGAAAAATTGACCAGCTCGTAAGGGTCGGACTGCAGATTGTGGCTGTCGGAAAAGAAGAATTTGTCTTTGCCCTCCACCGCCAGCTGGGTGGACCAGTGTGCGGTCCAGTTCAGGTTGAGACCGGTCCGGAAGGTGTAGGCGGGTGCATGCGGTTGTTCCCGCCCATTCAGGTTCACATTTCCGCCTGCGTCCACAAAATCACGGTACTCGGTTTCCAGCAGTCCCACGCTGGCAAAGAAATCGACCTGATCGCAGAGCGGGGTTTGAAACTCAATCTCCGCCCCGTAATTAAATCCCTCCGCCGCATTGTCCGTGTAATAGGTGAAGGTGGTCGGATCCGCAGGATTGGGCTGAACCGAGGTGCCGATCTGCAGATCCCGCCGCCACATGTAAAACAGGGTCAGCCCCAGAAAGCCTCTGCCTTCCCCCCAGTTTTCCCGGATGCCGGTTTCGAGATTCCACAGATGCTCCGGATCATAAATCCGCTGGGACTCGCTGAGGTTCGGGTTCGCATTCACCCCGCCCCCTTTAAATCCGCGGCTGAGTCCGACAAACACCCGGCGCTGCGCATTCAGCTCCGCCTCCAGAGCCGCCCGTCCGCCGAACATCCAGTCGGACACCTCATCAGAGACCCCCTCGCTGTCACGGTAATCGGTGCTCCGGTTTTCCACCCGCAGAGAGGTGACCAAATCCAGTCCCTCCCGCAAAGGTGTGGTAAGTTGACCGTAGCCCCCCAGCGTCAGTGCCTCATAATCACTTTCCAGCGCGGAGAATCCCTCGTAACGGTCTTTTTCCTCCAGCCAGTTGAACACCACTCCGGTGCTCCAGGCGCTTTGGGTTTTCCACAGACCCTCACCGGGCTTGTTCTGCAGACGGAATTCCTGTCCGACCTGATTTCGGTCCCGGTCCAGCTGTTCGGTAAACGAGTAACGGTAGCCCTCGACTGCGGGATCAAAATTATAAGGAGGCTCCGCCCAGAACGCGTCATTTCCCCAGTCCGCATCATAGCCATATTCGGAGCTGGCGCGACTGGCGGAGCTGATGCTGATCAGGTCTGCAAAATCCGGTGTCTCATAGACCGAACGGAGCGAGGCCCCGATCAGGGAGAGATTGTCCTCTCCCGGTTCATCACTGTAGGTGGTGAAGCCGTCCCCGGTGACCGCAAACTGGTCATACCCATTGCGAAGTTCCGATCCCATTAGAGTGACCTGATGCTGCTGTTCCGGACGGGGGAGATAGAGGAACTGAATCCGGCCGAAGGCTTCCTGTCGGCGGTTGGTGTTGCTCTGATCCAGAAATTCATTTTCCCGGAAACCGTTCTGCCGGGAGAGTTTCAGGCTGACCCGGTAGAAAAAGACGTCATTCATCAGACTCCAGGGTCCGCCCACCGCCATGCCTGCCTCGAAAAGATCATCGGTACCGATGCCGAAACGGTAGCTGCTTTCCGGCAGGGCGGAGGGTGGACGGCTGTCAATAATCATCAGACCCGCCAAAGCCCGGCTCCCGTACAGGGTGGCCTGAGGGCCGCGGAGCACATCGACCGACTGCACGTCAAACAGCGAAACCGCACCTGCCAGTCCTGACAGGTCGATATCATCCATCAGCACCCCCACTGAAAAATTGGGAGGACCCTCCCCGGCAAACTGACTCCGCTCTCCGATTCCCCGCAGCTGCAGATAGCGCGGACGGGAACTCGCGCCGGCAAAATTCAAATTCGGAACCATGCCCAGACTGTCCTGCAGATGCAGGGCCTGTGCGCTCTGCAGATCCTCCGTGCTTAGACGGGTATTGCTGGTGCTGAAAGTGGGCAGCGCATTTTCCGTGGGATCACTGGACACCACCAGCGGGGCCAGTTCGGTCTGGGCGGAAAGAAGGACGGGAAGACTCAACAGGATCAGGATACTTTTATTCATGGTCAGACGCTTAGGGTGAAGATCCGCTGCGCCGACGGAAAAATGAAACAGAAACCTTGTCTCCTCCCATTCCTACGCCGGTATCAACCGGATCAGGTTCGTGGGTTTTCCGGAACAACGGAATCTCAGACCTTCATGCAGGTCACCCCATGGATATGTTTCCAATAAGACGTTGGAAGCGGACAGTCAACTCCAAGATCCAGTTGATTCAACTAGGACCAGGGTTGCACGGAGTTTCACAATAAGTGCTTGTTACAAGGGGTTATACAAAAAATTTCGCTAATCGGATTCACCAGAGCCCATCTTGGCATCATTTTCATGATCTTAATCGTTAGGGTTTTCGTAATCGTTGTCGTGATCGTTGTCGTGATCGAAAATTCTCAATGTTTGAGCCGATTATGATTACGATCAGGATTACGATTAGGAATTTTCTTTAAATCGTTATCACAAAACCAAGTAGACCTGAGAACTTTTCAGCCCTGCAACTAGGACGCCGTATATCCTGTTCGTTTCTTTTCACAGATCTCCTGTTTTCAGTAAATCTGATATAATTTCCGTCCGAATGTTTTTTTACACTCGACTTGTCAGAGATATCCACGATTCTCTGGTTCTATTGCTGAAGGCCCAGCCTATATTTATTCAATCCAGGTTATCCCGTTTTCACCAGAGCTTGCATATGAAATTTTCCCGCTGTTTGTTTTCTTTTTCTGTAGGAATCGGTCTGCTGATTTTGCCGTTTCCCGTCGGCCTGCGGGCGGAGATTGTTTATGCCGTGAGTTTTACAACCGGGGAACTGATCCAATATGACACCAACTCTCCAGCGAGCAGCCGGACAACCGTTTTATCGGGTGGTTCTCTGGTTTCCCCCGCTTCCCTTGCATTGGGTCCGGACGGAAATCTTTATATTGGAGAGAACGGAGATGGATCCACTTTTGCTCCCCGCATATCTAAATACGAAGTCGACACCTTGACCCTTTCAACCGTTTATGCTTTCAGCTCCTTTGAGATTTTTCCTGCCAGTCTTGTGTTTCAGGGAAATGATCTGCTCGTTGGCCGTAATTCTTTTTATTCCAATACTGGCGCGGTGGTGAAGCTGGAGAATGCCACGGGTGGGATTCTCTCAATTTCTGATTACAGTGTGGGTGGAGCTCTCTCCAGCAGCCCCGGACTCGCCCTCGGCTCCGATGGCAAGCTATACGTGGCAGATCAAAGTTATGCATTCGGCACCGGGATCGCCAGTGGTTCGGTGAAACGTTTTAATGCCGCTGGTGCCTATATTGATGAACTTATTGGGGATGGGGCCTCCAACCTGGCCGGCCCCACGGGTCTGGTGATCAATGGAAATACCCTGTACACTGCGAGCGTCATGAACGGTGAAATTCTGGAGACCGATTTAACCACAGACGTCACCAGCTCTTTTGCCTCCACGGGGAGCCCCTTTGAAGCGGGACCTATGGCTTTGGTTTCAGATGGAAGCTTGCTGGTGGGCAGTGTGTCCGGTACGGGAAGCATCTATCATTTTAACAGCGACGGGAGTCTGCGTGCAAGTTTTGCATCCGGACTGGGGCAAATTGGGGGGGTGGTTTCCGGAACCGTGATTCCCGAGCCGGATACGGTTGTTCTTCTCCTTCTGGGAACTCTTCTGGGCTGGCGGGGATTTTGCCGCCGGAAGCAGATTTAAAGAAACCGGCCGTTTCAGGCCTGGGCGACTTCCCAGACACTGCACTGGGCGACGGTGAACTGGGCGCGGCGTTCGTGATCACGAAGCACAAAAGGCATTTCCGACACTTCGAGACATCCGCACCAGGGGTCGAGATGCTGATGCAGGGCCTCCAGGGTGGGGAAGAGCCATTTCTCTCGCGGAGTGAAGTCCTCATCCCAACTGCAGGGCGTCATAAACACCAGCAACGAGCCGGGACGGGTATGGTTCCGCAGATTCTGCAGGCAGGCCGCGGGATCGGGCAGCCGACAGAGCAGATTGGCCATGAGAATGGCGTCAAAACAGCCCAGATCCGGCCTCAGCGCACAGGCATCGCCCTGTTCAAAGCGTGGGGACGTGTTCCGAAGTTCGGAAGGGAGGGTGTAGGTCTCTTCCGAGAGTCCCTGGCCGTTCCCATGCCGGAAAGGCTCGGGCAGGCGGAAAACCCCGTGCTGGGCCAAGGCGGTGGCTGTCCGGATGAAAGAGGCGGACAAATCCACGCCGACCACCTCCTGAAAGCGGGTGGCGAGCACAAAAGTGCTGCCCCCGACCGCACAGCCCGGATCCAGGGCCCGGTCAAAGCGCCGGGAATACTGCAGGACCTTTTCTGCGCAGCGCCGCGGGTACTCAAGCACCCCCGGGGGCAGGGGATGATGCGGCAGATAACCGGGATCCCCGCTCCGGTAGTGGAAATCCAGATACTGGCGAAGCAGGGCTTCGGACTCGTACGAATCAGGCAAGCAGACCTTTGAGGTAGGCGGAGGGCTGATAGTCCTCGATGATGATTTCCTGACGGTCTCCCTTGAACCACCGGACCTGTTTCACGCCAATCCGGGTGGTCTTTTTGGGGTGAAAGAGAATGTCGTCGTGGGAGGCGTTCTGCGCCTCGGCAAACATTTCGGGGACCAGATGTCCGCCCAGATGATCACTGCGTCCGGTGGCCACGTGCACGGTGCCAAGGGTTTTCTCATCCTGAATATCCGCGCCGCAGAAGGGAAGGATCTGGGTGCCCAGTCCGAGTTCGCCAATTTCTCCGGTCACAGGGTCGGACTTTAATTTTGCTTTGTGGGCTTCCACGGTGGCGGGATTTCCGAGCAGAAACTCCACATCCACAATCCGTCCTTCTTTGACGTGCTGGAGTCCGATGGTTTCCGGGTCCTCCTCGTACTGCATGGGGAAAATTCCTTCGGCCCCGGTGGGAACAAAGTATACTTCTCCGGCGGGGAGGTTGGCGATGTCCGGATCCCGTCCGTGGCAGAGTCCGTGACTTTTCTGCGCCTCCTGACCGTCGAGCAGCAGGGTCAGCGTGTAAGATTTTCCTTCGATCAGATAGTCGATCTCCACCTTGTCGGCCCGGGTAAGTCCGAGCCGGAGCTTCTCCGCCTCCGCGCTTACGGTGTTGTAATCGACGGAAAGACCGCTCTGCACAATGATGTCATTGAGCCCGTGCATGGTGGAGCCGCGGAAGCCGTATCTTTTGGCATGTGCGGTCAGAGGGGCGGTGGCGGAGTAGTCGCTGGTGCAGAGAATCAGGTCATAGGGTTTGTACACCTGTTCCACCAGGCTGATCTCGTTGCCGTGGATGTCCACGGCGGTTTCCGGGAGTTCGAGGTTGCTGCCGCCGGTGGTTTTGTAGGCGAAAATTTCGCCGCCGGAGAGACCGAGCTGTTCGAGCAGACCCTCTTCGTGGAAAGCCTGATAAAAGACTTCATAGGCTTTTTTCTGTACCGGGTAGCCCTCCTCCTTCAGAAAGGCGAAGTCCTTGAGTTTGGCGGGATCGTCCAGATCGATCAGCATGCACATTCTGCAACCGTCGATAGGATCGAAGACCGTTGTGAGAAGTTTGGCGAGATCGAAGGCGGGAAAAGTTCTTTCGCCCTGAAGGGTGGGGAAGCTGGAGGAGGCTGTTTGGTTCATATTTTATCTCGATTTAAGTTATGCTGGGCCAAAGGTTCGTCCTCTAACCTGAAAGCTTACGGGGAAATTTAATATAATTCAGCGGATTTACAATAAAATAAACTAAGTTGACTAATTATTTAAGGAGCGTTATGCTTTCCCCATGAAAAAAGTAAATATGCATGAGGCCAAGACGCACCTTTCCAAAATTGTGAAAGAGGTTGAATTGGGGGAAAGTTATGTGATCGGGAAATCCGGAAACCCAGTGGCGATGTTGGTTCCGTATACCGGGAAACGGAAGGTGCGTAAACCGGGTGCCTTTAAGGGTCAAATTTGCCTGATAGAAAATATGAACCATGCGGATCAGGAGATTGCGAAGCTGTTCGAAAGATCTGAAATCGAACCTTCATAACTCATTGATATGAAGATTTTGTTAGATACCCATGCCTTGATTTGGTGGTTGGAGGATAATCCGAAATTGGGGAAGCTTGCCCGTAAATATATTTCAAATCCATCCAATGAAGTATGGGTTTCTGCCGTCTCCAGCTGGGAGATTTCACTGAAGAAGTCCAAAGGTGCGTTGAAGTTTCCTGACGGTGTAGGGGAGGTTTTGGCCGCGGAAGGATTTGAGTTCCTGCCAATATCTTTGGCGGAAACGGTTGAAACGGTCAGCATGCCGCCGTTACATCAGGATCCATTTGACCGCCTGTTAATTGCGCAGGCACTCCTTTATGGCTTGAAGCTTTTTACTGCAGATAAGAAAATTCTTGCGTATCCTGTTTCGCATTTTGATTGTAGAAAATAATGAACATGAAAGTCAAAGTCGCGCTGGAAAGTACGGTGATCACGCATGGACTGCCCCGTCCGGTGAATCTGGAGATTGCGCGTGAGATGATGGCGGCGGTTCGGGCGGGAGGGGCGGAACCCTGTATGATGGCGGTTCTGGCGGGACGGATGCAGGCCGGGCTTTCCGAAAAGCAATTGGAGGATCTGGCTGCGCGCACCGACGTGCGCAAATGCAGTCTGCGGGATCTGCCGGTGATTCGGCGGACGGGCGAATACGGAGGCACCACCGTTTCCTCCACCCTGTTCCTGGCCTTGCGGTCCGGCATTCAGGTCTTTGCCACGGGCGGGATTGGCGGAGTGCACCGGGGGCTGGACATGGACGTAAGTGCGGATCTTCCCGCTTTGGCCACCCTGCCGGGCACGGTGGTGTGCGCGGGTGCCAAGTCGATTCTGGATTTGCCGAAAACCCGCGAACGGCTGGAAACCGACGGGGTCACGGTCCTGGGGTGGCAGACTGATGAATTTCCCGCGTTTTATTCAAGGGACAGCGGCCTGGCCGTGGATCACCGGGTGGAAACTGCGGAGGAGGCTGCAGAAATCATCCGCGAACGCAATTCGCTCGGTCTCCGGCACGCCATCCTGGTGACTGTACCCTGTCCGGAACCTTTGGCGATCCCGGCCCGGGAGATTGAAGGAGCCATTGCCGCAGCGGTCGGGGAGGCGGAAGCGCAGAGGATCTCCGGTAAGGCGCTGACTCCTTTTCTGTTAAACCGTCTGGCGGAGGCCACCCAGGGAAGAAGTCTGGAGGCCAACCGCGCCCTGCTTCGCCACAATGCCGGGGTTGCTGCCGCGATTGCCGGGGCCTTTTCGGAAATTGAAGCGTAATGAATGATTCATCTGAACGTCTGAGGATAATATGAAACGATCTCTTGTGCTCCTTCTCTGCTTTTTCGCTCCCGTTTTCGCGCAAAATTTCAGCACCGGGTTCGGCGGAACTTCTTTTCAGAAGGATGCAGGTCCGAACACCACCGCGAGGCTGATCGCGGAACGGGATCATTTTGTTCCGGGGGAAACTCTGTGGCTGGGGGTGGAACTGCGCATGAAACCCCACTGGCACACGTATTGGATCAATCCCGGAGACTCGGGAATGCCCACGACGGCGGAATGGGAGTTGCCGGCCGGATTCGAAGCCGGTGAATTTGTGTGGCCCACCCCGCAGCGCTTCCTTCTGGAGGGGCTGGTCAGTTTTGGCTATGAAAACAAAGTGGTGCTGCGGGTTCCCCTGCAGACCCCGAGGGGTTTTCCCGTCGGCGGGACGGTCAGCGTGAAGGCCCGGGTGGACTGGCTGGAATGCAAAGATGTCTGTTTGCCCGGCAGTCAGGAGGTGGCCCTGGAACTTCGGGCGGTTGCGGAGGCGGCACCCTCCGATCCGGCTTGGCAGTCAGAGGGGGCTGTGCAGATCACAGAGGAAACGGGGGTTTTCCACACCGAGTCCGGAAAAATGATTCTCAACGTGGAAACCGACCGCGCCTATACCCGCTTTTTCCCGATCCAGGAGGGGGTCTTGCAGTTGGAACCCGCCCCGGAGCTTCGAAAAACCGAAACCGGGGTGCAGGTGTTCCTCACGCCGCTGTATCCGGAAAGTGAGGAGGAATTGAATCCGGCCGGGGTGCTGGTGGATGCACAGGGGGCCGGATTCGCCCTGCGCGAGGTCAGGCCTCGTCCGGAGGCGGCGGACGAGGTGGCGGAAGCGCCAAAGCGAGGCGTACTTTATTATCTGGGGTTTGCGTTCATCGCCGGGATGGGCATGAATCTGCTGCCCTGTATTTTTCCCGTGCCCCGATTCCTTTTCCCCGCGGCAATGCCACGCAAACCAACCTGAAAGGCTAC
>JBMTJR010000005.1:0-21041 GCA_049438565.1 Kiritimatiellia bacterium | reverse complement strand
GATCGCCAGCTTCCTTGCGTGAACCTTCGAAAATAAATTTACCGGTAAATTTACCGGTAAATTTATTTTCGATTCAGGGTTGATTAGGTTTGTATACAAGCGTATATTTTTAGGTGATGAACCTGACAGACCCCTCCCCTCATTTCACGATTTATCTTGAAAATCATCAGACGCAGGAAACCCTGCGGCTGGAATTGTTTGATACCCCTTTTCCGTCGCGAAAATATGAACTCCGGGTGAATGGCAGCCGCTATGCAAAGTGGCAATATGCCACCAAAACCCAGGTCTGGGACCGGCTGCGGAAGTGGATGGTGGCGCATCATTAGGGCGATTAGCATAAATCTGCAGACGCAGAGGGGCACGAATTTTCACCCCATGACCGTATTCTGAAATACGGTCTACTCAACTGGAACAGCTTATCTGCAACGTTTTCCTGTATCTTTTTCCAATGTTTTTCCGGAAGTCGGAAAACCCGGGAATGATTATTCCGAGGCCCGGAAATCCGGTATGGAAGCACAAAGTTTTGTCTGAACGATATCGACATCGTTCTCCTGATCCATTCAATACAGGGACCTCATTTTCTGAATCTTCCCTTGAAAACATTTTGACACCTCCTCCCTCCCCTTCCCCCTCCTCTCCCGAACGCGATCAGGCCGCCCGCCTGCTTAAAGACTGGTCCCTGAAAGGGTCTCTGCCTTATGACTCCGGAGACTGGCAGAACTGCAGCGGCCTCACCCGGGAAATGATCTGGACCTGTCTGCGGCACAAGGGCGCTCTGGACGCGTGGATTGATCATCTTTCCCGGAAACGTCCCACCCCGGAACTGATTCCGTTTCTGTGGATTGGTCTCTGTCAAATTCTGCTGTTGGACGGCATTGCGGAACATGCCGCGGTCCATGAGACCCTGGAAGCGGCAAAACGGGCCGGAATTGCTTCTCCCAAAATCGGATTTGCCAATGCGCTCCTGCGCAGAACGCTCCGCGAAGGCCCTGCGTTGCGGGAATGGATGGCAAATCAGTCCGCGGAAATCCGTTTTTCACATCCGGAGATGCTGATCCGGCGCTGGACAGATCAGTTTGGTGCGGAAAGTACGGAAAAAATTCTGACCTGGAATCAGGAGCGCTCCTGCACCTATGCGCGTCTCACCCGGACTGGACGTGAGTTGCGCTCTGATTTGGGTCTGCCCTCCGGTTCCGAACCTTATCTGCGGGAAGGCGAAAAAACTGACTTCTATAAACTGCCCCGGGGATTTTCTCCGTCCGAACTCCCGGATTTTGACCAGGGAGCCTGGTATATTCAGGATCCTTCCACCTGGATGGCCCCTGCCCTGCTTCAGTGTCAACCCGGAGAACGGGTGCTGGATGCCTGCGCGGCTCCGGGTGGGAAAACGCTGCTTCTGGCCGAGGCGCTGGAGGATCAGACGGAAAAATTGCTGGCCTGTGAACCCAATCCCCTGCGCTTTGAGCGTCTGCAGGAAAATCTGAAACGTCTGCATTTCGAAAAAGTTGAGCTTCGCTGTACCGAACTCAGCGGATTCTCCGCAGCGGATCAGGGAGGGTTTGATGCGATTCTGTTGGATGTTCCCTGCAGCAACACCGGAGTCTACCAGCGCCGCCCGGACGCAAAATGGAATTTCCGCCGGAAACTGCTGACCGGTCTGATGCAACTTCAGTATCAAATCCTCGAACAGGCCGCGCCGCTGCTGAAACCCGGAGGCAGAATGGTCTACAGCACCTGCAGCATCGAATCCGAGGAAACCACGCGGCAGATGCAAAACTGGCTGGGCCAGCATCCGGAGTTCCGGCTGGACACCGAAAAACTGCTGCTGCCCGGAAAAGAAGGCTGTGATGGAGCCTACGCGGCCCTGCTCCGGAAAGCGGCGGATTGAGTCCGGAAAGTTATCCACCCCTGCCTGTGGGTAAGTGGTCAATAGCGGGTCAATAATCTGTCCATAAAAACAGAGTTATCCTTTCCCTGTTCAGAACGGGGCAGTTCCTCATCGTCGCTTCACAATTGCCTAACAGGGAAAGATCCTGTAAACCATTCATCAGGAATTCTTTACAGCTTTATAAACATATCCACACCCCATAAGAATAATAAGATTTATATAAATGTGAGAGAACTCGTTTTCTTATGAATGGGTTTTGCGGAAGCCGAAAGCTCAGATCTCATCCTGAATCAGGTAGGATCTGGCTGAGGTGTAAGGTCCGGGGAACAGCTGATGCACCAGGCTCAGTTCTCCGTCCTGGATCAGCAGATCCCGGAGATCCTCGTAGGTTTCCCGTTTATAATGGAGAAGACTCTCCAGCTTCCGGGTTTCGACATCCTGCACCACAAAACAGAGATTCTCCCCGTCACATTCCTGACCGTTCAGCAGCAGAGCAGAATTTTCAGGCATGAATTTATCCAGATTCTGGGTGTAGATGAGATATTTCACATACTCGATCACGCGCGGATCCAGTCCGGCCTCCCGGACAAAGATTCTTTCCACCAATTCGATCCTGGAAAGCACCAGATCCACGGGGGGCAACTGTTTGCCGGAGGGAAGCAGGGCGCGCATGTCTTCGAGAACCTGATTGAATTCCGCGATGGAAGTTTCCGCATCCTCGATGGGATGGGGATTCAGGTAAATCATCCAGCCCTCCTTGGAATCATTGTAGAGCAGGTTTTTGTCCACGTAGAATTCGTAATGGCAGCTGTGACACTTTACCCGGTTCAATTTGTTTTCAATCAACTGTTTACGGAGTTCAGGCTCTTTTCCAACATCCAGACTGTCGTACAAGACTTCATCCTGTTGACTCTTGCATTCCGGACATTGGATAGGGTATGTACTGGTTTGGGCCATGGGTTTTTTCCTTTGAAATCTGTGGTTTTTGGGTTTGAGAACAAATCATGACTATACGCAGCATCTATCCAGAATCAACGCAAGAACCTGTCGACTCCTTCACCGTGGTGGTGGATGGAAAAGATATGGTACCCGGAAACAGTGAAACGGACACGCTCAGTGCCCGTGAACAGGTGGAGGTTTTGCAGAGACTGGTGAAAATCCGCAAAGCGGAGGACTGGGAAATCTGGGT
Organism: Kiritimatiellia bacterium; assembly: GCA_049438565.1. GTDB lineage: Bacteria > Verrucomicrobiota > Kiritimatiellia > SS1-B-03-39 > UBA6053 > UBA6053. Next base: position 17,964 of record JBMTJR010000005.1, on the reverse strand, counting down.
GCTGTTCAACGGCGAACCCCTGCACCAGGTGGAGCATGGCGGGGACTTTCTCGGAATCCGGGTTTTCTTTTCCACCACCCCGCCGCAGCGCATTCCCACGCTTCTGGAATGTGTGAAGGTACTGGCCAAATCCAAAGAACACACGCTGATGGTCACCAACGATCCTACCCTGGAGAACCGGGCGAGGGCGCTGGGGGCTTCCACTTTGCGGGCGGATACCCTGAAAAAGGGCTATGAAGGCCTGTTTGTCAGCCGCTCCCGTCCACAAAGCCGTCTGATGCGTCACCGCAGTGTGGATCAGCGGAAAAGTCAGTTCCGCGACAACGATGAACCCGATATCCGGGATTTAATCGATCTGGTGGAATAAGGGCCCCGTCATTCGTTCATGCCCCATGACTGTTTCCCTCTCTGCCGGCAGACTTCATAGAGGGTAATGGCGGCCGCCGAAGAGACATTCAGAGAATCCGCAATTCCGGCCATGGGCAATGAGACTTTGATTTCCGACCGTTTCAGCCATTTTTCATCCAGACCAAGCATTTCCGATCCGACCGCCACGGCCACCGGACCCTCGAGATTGGTTTCATACAGACTTTTTTCTGCGTGCGGGGTCATGGCCAACAGCGGAATTCCCTGTTCCGCCAACCAGGCGCTGCAGTCGGCATAATCCACTTCCACCACCGGCGTTGAAAACAGGGTGCCCACACTGGCCCGAACGGTATTCGGATTGTAAATATCTGTCACGGAATCACTTAATATGACCGCATCCACTCCGGCTCCGTCTGCGGAGCGCAGCATGGTCCCCAGATTTCCGGGCTTTTCAATTCCGACCATCACCAAATAAAAGGGATTGTCGGGGATTTCCAGATCCTCCAAACCAATATGCGCCTGGGGGGCCACGGCCAGCAAACCGTCCGGCCGGTCCCGGTAGGCCACTTTCTGGAACACCTTTTCGGAGCAGGCATATAAATTTGCTCCCCGTTCCTTTGCGACCTCCAGCAGTTCCGGCTCGTTTTCCCCGAGCCAAAGATCCCGGCAGTAGTACAGATCCATCAGCGGCCACTCATTTTCCAGAGCCCTTAAACATTCCCGGTACCCTTCAATCAGAAACAGCTGCGCGGCGTCCCGGTCCCTGCGTTTTCGCAATTTCAGGAGCTGTTTGATCTTCGGATTCTGCGGACTGGTGATTTCAAGGTCTTGCATGTCCGCCCTTTAGCATATATTTCATGCCTGCTCCCTTTTTTTCTTTGTTTTCACTCTCATTTTTCCCAGGTTCTTTTCACTTCATGGACACGATTGCCGCCATTATCACTGCTCCCGGCGAAGCCGGTGTCTCGATTATCCGGGTGAGCGGGAGCCAGGCCTTTGAAATTGCCGACACCCTTTGCCCCAGCCTCTTCCCTCCCCCCTCCGCCCGGAAATCTCATACATTTGTATATACTCCGATCCGGTACGGGGATGAAATTTTAGACAAAGGTCTGCTGCTGCTGTTCCGGGCTCCCCACAGTTATACGGCTGAGGACGTGGTCGAATTTCAGTGTCATGGCGGCGGTGCATCCGCCCGGCGGATCCTCCGGGCCTGCCTGGAAGCGGGTGCCAGATCAGCCGACGGCGGAGAGTTCACCCGCCGGGCCTTTCTGAATGGACGCATGGATTTGCTGCAGGCGGAAGCGGTGATGGATCTGGTCCGGGCTCATTCTGAAAGATCACAAATTGCTGCATACCAACAACTTGAAGGAAAATTAAGTCATTCAATCACTCAAATATATGACCAACTTCTTCAGGTGGCGGCGCAGCTGGAGGCCACGCTGGATTTTCCGGAAGATGAATTGCCGGATTCGGTCATTCCCAAAATATTGGAAAACATTGTCAGTGCCCGCATGAATACCGACCGGCTTCTGGCCACCTGGACAGAGGGTCATGTGCTGCGGGATGGAGCCCTGGTGGTGTTAAGCGGGAAACCGAATGTAGGCAAAAGCACTTTGCTCAACGCCCTGCTCGGACACGAGCGGGCCATCGTTTCCGATGTTCCGGGAACCACCCGGGACAGCATTGAAGCGGAATTTGTTTTGGAAGGTATTCCAATGCGTCTGGTGGATACGGCCGGACTCAGGGAAACCACGGATGCGATTGAACAGGCCGGCATCAGCCGCACCCGTCAATATCTGGAAAAAGCCGATCTTCACCTTCATCTGATCGATCTCAGTGCCCCGGCGGATGATCAAACCTATCAAAACTTTGCCGATCTGATTCCGGGAAAAAGCATTCTGGTCTGTAATAAGACCGATTTACCCCGATTGTTCCACGTGGAACAATGGCCGGAAAGAATTCCACGGGTGGAGACTGCGCTGCGCAAAGATATTGGCTATGAAGAACTGAGAAATGCCCTTAAAACCCTGTTAAGTGAATCAATCGACCTTTCCGCACGTCCTCATGCAGTAATTTCCGAGCGTCACCGTCAGGTTTTAGCCAAAGTAAAATCGGAATTGGAGAATGTGGAGCAGTTAATCCGCTCCGATTTACCGGAAGAATCTCTGGTACTGGCCATTCCCGAACTGCGGGAGGCTCTGATGAAACTGGGTGAAGTGACCGGTCGCGAATATCACGAGGATTTACTGGATCAGATCTTTTCCTCTTTCTGTATCGGAAAATGATCTGAAGAAGTTCATTCCTAATCGTAATCGTAATCGTAATCGTAATCCATTTTTGGCTTCGGGTAGGTCTTTCCCTCCTGCCGTATCGGAACAACCCCCGGAATTTCTTCTTCCGACTCTGAATTTGTATTTATGGGAAATTCCTGTATTTCTGGGAGTCATCATTCCGCATTTCCTTTTCATATCCCTTTTTGTTCTTAAACTATGACACCTCAATATGATGTATTGATCGTTGGCGCCGGCCATGCAGGCTATGAGGCGGCTCTGGCCTCCGCCCGTCTGGGGGCCAAAACCGCATTGTTGACCATGGACAAGCGGGCGATTGGCCGAATGAGCTGCAATCCCAGCATTGGGGGGATGGCGAAGTCGCATATTGTGTGTGAAATCGATGCTCTGGGCGGAGAAATTGCCCGAAATTCGGATTTCACCGGAATTCAGTACCGAACCCTGAATCTACGCAAAGGTCCCGCCGTACAGGCGACCCGGGTGCAGAACGATAAAGATGCGTTTCCTTTGCGAATGCAGGCGGTCATAGCGAATCAACCCTATTTGGAGGTGCTTGAATGCACGGTTGGACAGATCTGGACGGAAAATGGCTGTCTGCAGGGGATTATCACGGAAAAAAATGAAATGATCCGGGGAAAAGCGGTGGTGATTGCTTCCGGAACCTTTTTGGGAGGAAAAATTCATATCGGAGATCATAATCGTCCGGGCGGCCGGGTTTTTGAGCCGGCGGCTTATCAATTGTCAGACTCTTTCCGCTCCCTGGGTTTCCGACTGGGCCGTTTGAAAACCGGAACTCCGCCGCGTTTGCATAAAGATTCGGTGGATTATGGAAAAATGGAAATTCAGCCCGGACTGGAACCGGCTCCGTTTTTCAGCCGCAGTGCCCGAAAACGAAAGGCGGAAGCGGATTTGTTCCACGTGGAACATTCTCCCGACGCGCTGGAACCCTGGATTCCTGGCACCGGGCAGATTCCCTGCTGGTTGACCCATACCACGGAGCGGACGCACGAAATTATTGAGAAAAATCTCGATAAAAGCGCCATGTATGGGGGTCATATCGATGCGACGGGCGTACGATATTGTCCTTCGATTGAAGATAAAATCGTTAAATTCCGCGACCGGGACCGTCATCATGTGTTCATCGAACCCGAAGGAAGGAACTGTGACACGATTTATCCCAACGGAACCTCCAATTCTCTGCCCGAGGACGTGCAGAAAGAGATGATTCATTCGATTCCCGGGATGGAGAATGCGGTTTTCACCTTGCCGGGATATGCGATTGAATATGATTTCAGCGATCCTACCCAGCTTTTCCACAGTCTGGAGAGCAAATTGGTGGAGGGTCTGTTTCTGGCCGGACAGATCAATGGAACCACCGGATATGAAGAGGCGGCAGGGCAGGGCTTTATTGCGGGGGTGAATGCCGCGCGGAAGGCTTTGGAAATGGATACATTTGTATTAGGAAGAAATGAAGCGTATATCGGGGTTTTGATCGACGATTTGATCAGCAAGGGCACAGATGAGCCTTATCGGATGTTCACGTCCCGCGCGGAACATCGTCTGCTCTTGCGGCAGGACAATGTGGATTTCCGCCTGCGGGAGAGGGCAGGGGAGCTGGGAATTCACTCCGCAGCGCATTTTGCGGAAATTGACCGTCTGGAGAGAGAGATTCAGGCAGAGATGGCCCGTCTGGAGAAGATCTATGAAGAAGGCAAATCCCTGGCCGGACAATTGCGGCAGCCCGGGGTCAGTTATGCCGACCTTTCCGCCGCGGCCGCGCTGTCGGATGAAGTCAGAGAACAGGTGGAAATCCGGATCAAATACGCAGGGTACATCGAACGGGAGGCCCGGCAGGCGGCCCGGGCTACCAAACTGGATAAAGTGTTTCTGCCCAATGATTTAAATTACGATGACATTATCTCTATCCGCTATGAATCCCGGGAAAAACTGAAAAAAATCCGGCCGGAGACCCTGGGGCAGGCTTCAAGAATTTCCGGGGTGAATCCTGCGGATATTTCGATCCTTCAGGTTTGGCTGAAACGCTGAGCCCGGGCTGCGAGAGCGAGTGCGGCTGCGATGCAGGCGCTGCCGGAGAGGAAAAAGATCCAGTCGGGCTGCTGACGGCTGAAAATCAAAGCCAGAAGCACTCCCAGCGGCACCACGAGATTGTTGGCGGCGGCGAGGGTCGCGGCGGAAACCCGGCTGGCTCCGTAATTCCAGAGAAAAAATCCCAGTCCGGAGGCCACCAGCCCCAGATACAGGATGATCCCGGCCTGCCGGAGGCTGATTTGCGGAAGTTCTCCGGAGGGAAGCAGCCGGCTGAGGGTGAAGATCAGGGAAAGGAGAAAACCACCAAGATACAGCCAGGCGAAACTGTCGCGTTCCCGCAGCTGCGGATGTTTTTGTTTCCAGGCGCGGTACGCGAGCTGTCCGCCGCCGAAACTGATATTTGAAATCTGCATGAGGAAAAAAGCGGTCCAAATGCCCTGATTTTCCAAATCCTGCCCGGATTTGATCAGCAGCGCCCCCAAAGTGGCCAATCCGCCGGCCAGAAAAAGGCGGGGCAGGGATCCCGGCTTCATGAAGGCGGCGATGGCCGATATCCAGAGCGGGGTGAAACTGGAAAACAGGGCCACCATGTAGGCGGGAGCAAAACGGAATGCACTCAGGTATGCCACATACATGCAGCCAAACTGCAGGGCGCCGATGCCCAGGAGCAGTCCGCGTCCGCGCCCCTGTACTGCGCTGAGTCGGAGAAAGGGAAGAAAACACAGACTGGCCAGTCCGAGGCGCAGACTTGCCACCACAAAAGGATCAATTCCCCGCAATTGTGAACCGATCAGGATAAAAGAAAATCCCCAGATCAGGGTGGTGAGCCAGAGCGCCGCCATGTCAGCTCTCCAGCCAGTTTCGGATGAGGCGGGTCCCGTGGTAGCGGGTACACAGGACATAGTTTTTGGCAGGACCGCGGGACCACCAGGTCAGGGAGAACCCGTCGCGCCCCTCCAGTGACAGTGCGGCGCGGTATACATCGTCGATGCACAAATGCGGTTCGGGACTGGTCCAGACCCCATCCGGACCCCGGATCAGCCGGAGCAGTTCCAGCCGTTCTCCACTGGGAGTGGATTTGCTATAATGCAGCACTTTGTCCGGATCCTTTTCAAGCCGGAACGATTTCATGAAGGAATGACCGCTCTCGCGGGTTGCCTCCGCCTCCCACCATTTGCCTGATTCCTCCACCTGCAAGAGATCCGGAGAGATTTGAAAGCGGGCCTGTCCGCTGCCTTTCCGTTTCCACTGCGGCCCGGGAGCAGTGGAGGAGGATTCAAACTCGAAATCCACGGTTTGAAGTCCGGGTTTGGAAGAAAGATCTGACAAAGGGGAATCCAAAACAGGCGGGAGCAGGGGTGGAAAAGACAGAGTTTCTCCATACCAGTGCGGAACCGGAGAGGGCTATCTCAAAATGCAGTTGCTTTTCCCTCTTTTTTCCCTGCCAGCAATCCGGGAAGCAGAATGACGACTCCGAAAAAGGCGACAATGATCCCAAGTGCGCTGAGTATTCCGAAGTGGGCGACGGGCGGAAAGGAGGTCTGTAAAAGCAATCCGAGAAAAACGGCCAGAATGGAGGAAGTACAGGCCATGGGTTTGAGTTTGTCCCGCAGCGCCAGACTGGCGGCTTGCGGTGAGCGGATTCCCCGGGCTTTGAACTGACGGAAACGGCCCACCAAATGAATGCCGTCATCCACCGCAATGCCGAGAATCACCGCCGCCACCATGATGGTGATGGAATTGAGGGGGAATCCGGTGAATCCCATCATGCCGAAAATGGTGAGCAGGGCGGGCACATTGACCAACAGGATCATGAGTGCAAAGCGGAGCGAACGCCAAAGCAGTCCCAGCAGAACCGCGATCAGCCCCACGCTCAGTCCGAGGGTTTTGAGTTGGGAGCGGACCACGGCCCGGTCTCCCTCCAGAATACTGTGCAGTCCCTGCACCGGTTCGAGATGGACTCCCTCCGGTGCGGTCTGTTCCGCATAGGTCATAAAACGTTCCAGCAGGGCCAGATAGTCTTTGCCGGGCATGTCTTTTGAGCGGAGAATCATCAGCGCGGATCGGGCCTGTGGATCGACAAACTGGTCTTTGAACAGAAGCGGACTGGCGTTGATCAGCTGACTGAACATGGCCAGTTTGGCCGGAGACTCGGGCAGGGTGCCACTGGGATCCGGATCTCCCTCCCAGATCTGATTCAGGGCCAGATAGAGCTGCGAGTAGGCGTAGGCATCGGTCACGCCGTCGAGACGGATTGCGTAGGCCCGCAAATCCTCGAGATAGTTGAGAATCGGCAGGGTTTGCAGTCCGCGCGGCTTGCCGCTGTCCACCTGCACCTGAAAAATATTGGTTCCGCCGAGGTCCCGGTTGAGCAGTTCGATGGATTCCCGGATGGGGTGACCGGGTTCGATAAATTCCACGGCGCGGATATCGGTGCGGATGCGGGAAATCCCCAGCGACATCACCAGACAGAAGGAAAGACCGAGCAGAAAGAAAGAAAAAGCCCAGCGCACCGGGAGAGCCAGCTTTCCGCTGCGGTCCAAGGCCGCTTCCCGGGGGGGACAGGGTCCGAAAGCGAAGAGGACGGGAAGGAGAAAAGTGAACAGAAATACTGCGCAGACGGCAATGGAACCGATGCGGCCGAAATCGCGGAGCATGGGGAGGCCGGCCTGGGTGAGGGTCAGCAGTCCCGCCACCGTGGTGGCCGCGGCGATGCAGCTGGAGGGGAACACTTCGCGGAAGGCCCGCCGGGCGGCGCGGAGCGGGGACAGTTCCCGGGCGGCTGCCTGCAGAGCTGATAGGTAATGCACAATAAAGGTGAGTTGCAGTCCTCCCACCAGTGGAAACAGAATTCCGGTGTACAGATTCACCGCCTGCTGTTCCGCTTCAAAAACGCCCAGCAGGATCAGAACCCCCACCGCTTCCAGCAACAGAACGGATCCCACGGCGGGCAGAGAGCGGAAGGTGAACAGGAGCACCAGCAAGATCAGGACTCCGGCCCAGATCAGATACTGCTGGAGATCATTGCGCAGAGCCTGAACCCCCTCCACCTCCAGAAATGGAAAGGACAGCACGTGAATGGACAGGGTTTCCGCCTCCACCGCCTGCAGGGCTGACAGAAACTCCGTCCGGAATGCCCCGCGTGCGGCATGGTCGGGGAGGGGACGCTCGAAAATGCCCAGCAGAATCGCGTAGCGTGCATCTGCGGACACCATCACATTCCGGGAGAGCGGAAACCGGGTGGTGAAGTGTTTGAGTTCCGCCCAGGTGGCTTCATCGGCCCGGAGCGGAATAAAGGGTTCAATCTGCAGGGAAAAGCCCTGACGGACCGGGCGTCCGCTGTGGGTGAGACTTTTCACTTCGATGCAGCCGTCGACAGACAGAATCTGTTGGGAGGCCCGGGCAATCGTCCGCGCGCCCTGATTGCTGAACAGATCCTCCAGTTCCAGCGCCACCAGCACCATTTCGGTGTCGGGAATCAGTGCATCCAGTTTCTCAAAGGTTTCCAGACTCCGGGGATCGGAGGCCAGCAGACTTTTTGCGGAACTGTCGATCCGCAGTTCCGCGTGCCGGGTGTACATCCAGCCGCCTGCGGCCCCGAGAAGGAGCAGCAGCGGGAGGACAAAACTGAGAGAGAGAAATCGGTTCAGAGTCATAACGGAGGGGGGGGATGAAAGATCCTGCCGCTGCGGGAGCGGGTTTTGGGAAACTGACAACCCGGCCCGGAGCTTTCAATGGAGAAGTTCCTCTTTTTCCGAAAACACATAAATCATTTTAAATAGGAGGTGATATAGCTTGATTAAAGAGCCCCTTTTTTGCATTGAGGGAATATTGTAAAACCCCTATGGAGAAAGTCATGCATCCCCCTGGAACCAACCCTTTTTTGTTCAACGGAAAAATCGCACTTGTCACGGGTGGAACTTCCGGCATTGGCAAAGCCATCGTCGCGGCGCTGGCGAAAACCGGCGCATTGGTCTGCTATTGCGGCCGCCGGGCGGAACTGGGTGAGGATCAGGCCAAAGCCCTGCGCAGCGAGGGGTTCCGGGTGGAATTTGTGCACAGCGATGTGACCGACGAGTCGGCCGTGAAAAAGCTGGTGCAGCAGACCGTGGAACGGCATGGCCGGATTGATTTTGTCATCAACAACGCCGGTCTGGAAGCCGATCCCCATCCGGTGCATGATATCTCCAAAGAGGATTTTCAGAAAGTGGTGGATGTGAATCTGATCGGAACCTTTCTGGTGATCAAGCACACGGTACCGGCACTGCGTGCGGGAGGAGGCGGGGCGATTGTGAATCTCTCCTCGGTACTGGGTCAGGTCGCGATGCCCGGGCTTTCTCCCTATGTGGCGGCAAAACATGCCGTGGTGGGACTGACCAAAGCCGTGGCTTTGGAGGAGGCCTCCCACGGAATCCGGGTGAATGCGGTGGCCCCCGGAGCGGTGAATACGGATATGCTCTGGCGCACCATGCACGACTCCAATCAGGCCTTTGAACATTTGAAAACGATCCATCCTCTGGGCCGGGTGGCGGAGCCGGAGGATATCGCCGAGGCGGTGCTCTGGCTCTGCTCGGAAGCGGCTGGATTCATTACCGGTCAGGTGATCAATGTGGATGGAGGCTTTACGGCCCAGTAAGTATGAGCTTTGATGCCCTACGCAGCGGACTGGTTTCGATCACCTTTCGAAAAATCAGTGCCTCCCAACTGATTGAAGAGGTGGTCAAGGCCGGGCAACAGGGAATCGAATGGGGGGGCGACGTGCATGTGCCCCACGGAGACACCCGCAAAGCGGAACAGGTGGCCCGCTGGACCCGGGATGCGGGATTGGAAACCGCCGCCGCGCTGCTGGAATTTGTCAAAGACGATTCTCTGGAACAGTATCATGAGGATGCGCGGGTGTTAAAAACCATCCTGCGAGAGCCTGCATGAACTTTTTCAAAGACCTTTTCCACGGTTTCACCTTTGGTGTGGCCAATATCATTCCCGGAGTCTCCGGCGGCACGCTGGCGCTGGTGCTTGGATTTTACGGACGTCTGCTGGGTTTTCTGAACCGGCTGAATCCCGCCTCCCTGCGCGAATTGCTGATCCTCAAGCTCCGCTGGCTGGCCCGGCCGCTGGACCGGGAACGGACCCGGGCCTTTTTCGGACGGCTTGCCCAGGACGACTGGGGTTTTATGGCCCGCCTGCTGCTGGGGGCCCTGATAGCCATTGTGGGGTTGGCGCGTCTGATGGATTATCTGTTGAACGAACGCTTTTCCCTGACCTACGCGTTCTTTTTCGGTTTGATTCTGCTCTCCATTCAGGTGCCCTGGCTGCTGATCCGCCGCAAAGGTCCGGCCGTATGGGTGAATCTGATTCTGGGCGTGGCGATTACTGTGGGCATTGCCGCGGCGGTGAATCCTTATGAAAAGGCAAAACGGAAATCCGACATTTACCGGGGGCAGTCCGAACAGAGCTTGCAGGCAGACTCCGGAAACCCGGATGAGGTCCGGGCCGCCGGAAAATTTTCCTTCACGGGAAAATATTCGGCCTCCGAATACCTGATGATTTTCGGAGCCGGAATGGTTGCGATCTCCGCGATGGTGCTTCCGGGGATCAGTGGTTCGCTGATGATGATTCTGATGGGTCAGTACTTTATTCTGATCCGGGCTCTTTCCAGTCTGGTCGAGGAATGGTTGCTGGATGATCTGCTTTTTCTGGGCTGCTGTGCGCTTGGGATGGCCTTCGGTCTGCTGCTCACCGCCCGCATCGTCGAGTTGGCGTTGCGCAAAGCCCACGATGCGACTATGGCTTTCCTCACCGGACTGATTTTAGGATCTCTGTATGCTCTCTGGCCGTTTAAGCAGATGTTTGTCCTCGACGAATTTCAGCGGGACGGCTCCGTACTGACAGGAAGGAATATCGCCAGCAATCTGAATCAGTTTCCCGACCGTCTTGCAACCTGGCTGCCGGTGCTGGGCATGATGCTCCTCGGGGCCGCGGTCATGTGGGCGGTCATGCGGATGGAGAAGCAGGAACAGGCATAATTTCAAGATTCCGCCGCTTTGGTTCGCTTCTTTGAAGAGGGCTTCGGGTTTTAGGACTTGTAAATTCAGGGGCCGGGCGCAAAGATGTGCCTGTGGACAAGATTACCCAGGCTCTTTTCGATTATCTGGTAGAGCACTACCAACTTTCAGAGGATCAGCTGGAAGAGGCCTCCCAACTTGCAGAGCAAAGCGGGATCACCCTCGAACAGTCCCTGGTTCAGATGCAGATGATTCCTCCGGAAGGGGTTTCCATCGCTTTGGCGAACAACGCCAATATGTGTCCGATGAATCTGGCGATTACCCGGAGTTCCCCGGCGCTGCTGGAGGAACTTCCGCTGAACACTCTGCGTCAGCATCGGGTGCTTCCCCTCTCGCGGATCGGCAAAACCCTCACCGTGGCCGTCGATGATCCGTTCAACGTGATTGCTCTCGAAACTGTGTCCGGACAATGCGGATTGCGGCTGATGACCGTGGTGGTGCCGGAGGCTGCGTTGACAGAAATGCTGGAGAGCCGTCTGAGTGGCGATCAGCCGGAAGCCCAGGGGCAGCTGGAGGAAACCCTTTCTGCCTTCAATGATGACGACGAAATTGCTGAAATCAGCAGCGGCGAGAATTATGATCTGGAGGACTACGGAGATGAAGCCAATGAACGGCCGGTGATCCGGATCGTGAATTCGATTTTGGTGGAGGCCATGCGCAAGCGGGTGAGCGACATCCACATTGAGCCCGGGCTGGATGGTTGTCAGGTCCGTTACCGCATCGACGGCGTGCTGGTTTCCGCCGGCACGCCGCCGCAAAGTCTGTATGGCGCGATCGTGTCCCGGGTGAAAATCATGTCCAATCTGGATATTGCGGAAAAACGGGTGCCGCAGGACGGACGCTGCCGCATCCGGGCTCTGGACAAGGAGGTGGATATCCGGGTCAGTATTCTCCCGGTGATTCACGGGGAAAAAATCGTGATGCGTATTCTGGACAAAACCAATCTGCCCAAAGGACTGGGGGATCTGGGGCTCGACGAATATTCGCAGACCGCCTTCGCCCGTGCGCTCGGGCAGCCCTATGGAATGATTTTTGTGACCGGTCCCACCGGAAGCGGAAAAACCACCACGCTTTATTCCGCCCTGCAGGAACTGAATGAACCCTCCACCAATATCATCACCGTGGAGGACCCGGTGGAGTATCAGCTCCAGGGGATCAATCAGGTGCAGACGCACGCGGAGGTGGGGTTGACTTTTGCCGCGGGACTGCGGTCCATTCTGCGTCAGGACCCCGACATCGTGCTGGTGGGGGAGGTGCGGGATTTTGAGACGGCCTCCATCGCGGTGCAGGCCGCACTGACCGGTCACTTGGTGCTCAGCACCCTGCACACCAATGATGCGCCGGGGGCGATTTCACGGTTGAAAAATATGGGCATTGAACCCTTTATGCTGGCCTCGGCGCTGATTCTGGCCCAGGCCCAGCGTCTGTACCGCCGGCTCTGTCCGGCCTGCAAGAACCCGATTGAGGTCACGATTCCCGAGCTGAAGGCAAACCACATCAATGTGAAGGGTCTGGACTTTGAGAAAAAGGAAATCTTTATTCCCGGCAAGTGCAACAAATGTGCGCAGCTCGGCTACAAAGGCCGGGGCGGGATTATGGAAATTATGGAGATCAACGAAGCGGTGCGAAATATGATCCTCAAGGATGCCAATGCGGACGAGCTGCGTGAGGTCGCGGTAGGGCAGGGCATGATCACCCTGCAGCGCGCAGGACTCAACAAAGTTTTTGAAGGTCTGACATCCATTGACGAAGTGCTTCGGATCACCAGCTCTGTCTAATCTTGTGCATTTCAGGACCGTTGAAGGATCACTTCACAGATCCGGTCCAGATCCGCGTCGGTGAGCGAGGAACCGGAAGGCAGACAGAGTCCCTCCGCATACAGCTGATCGGAGACCTGACCGCCGAAGCGGCGGAGAGATTGCAGGACCGGCTGCTGGTGCAGAGGCTTCCAGACCGGACGGCTTTCGATATCCTGAGCCTCCAGGGCGAGCCGCACCTGTTCCCGGTCCTTCCCGAAACGCCGGGGATCTATCCGGATTACGGAAAGCCAGCGGGTGCAGGTGTTCCAGGAGGCTTCGGGCATGAACGTAATTCCCTCGACACCGGAGAGCCGTTCCTGATATCCGGCAAATATTTCCCGCCGCCGCCGCACCCGGTCGCGCAGACTTTCCAGCTGGGCCACCGCCACGGCGGCCAGCAGATTGCTGAGCCGGTAATTGTAACCGATTTCCCGGTGTTCATAATGGACCGTGTTTTCGCGGGCCTGCATGGAGAGCTTGCGGGCGTGGGCAATCAGGTCGGCATCTCCCGAAGCCAGAATCCCGCCGCCGGAACAGGTGATGATTTTGTTTCCGTTGAAGGAGTAAATCTGGGCCAGGGGATGCGGACTGTTGCGCCGGACACCCAGGGCTTCCGCACTGTCGCAGACCACCGGAACTCCCAGTGGATCACAGAGACCGCGGACCGCCTCCAGATCGCAGGCCTGCCCGTAGAGATCGGTGGGCAGCACACAGAGGATCTGCCGTTCCTCCGCCCGCGCGGCCGTAAGGGCCCGGGACAGCTGAATCGGATCCAGGGTCCAGCTCTCCGGCTCCACATCACAGAGCCATACTTCGCATCCCAGATGCAGGGCCGGCGCCACCGAGGCAATAAAAGAGAGAGAGGCTCCGATCAGCAGCGGCGGACGCGGATCCGGACGGGGCATCCGGTCCAGTAAATGACGCAGCGCCAGATGCAGGGCTGCGGTGCCGGTATTGACCGCAAGGCAGTGGGAATTTCCGGTAATCAGCCCCATGGTGTGCTCCAGCCGGTCGAGCATCGGTCCCACCGGAGCCAGATAGTTACTGTGCAGCGCTTCCTGAAGCAGCTCCAGTTCATGACCGTTCTGATGGGGAGGGGATAAAAAGATGCGGGGCATGGCGGAAAGGAATCGGGATTGCTACCGATTTTTGAGTGGGTTTAAAATCAGGATAAGAATTAAGACTGGAATAAAATTGTCGATTATTTTCCCGTAAATTCCCCGGGTTCCGCAGTGCCTTCGCCGCGTCCAATCAGGGTGAGGGTTTTCCAGAGAATGCGCAGATCGCCGCAGAGGGTTGCGGTCTCCACATATTCGACATCCAGCTCAAGACGGCTTTCCCAGTCCAGCGCATTTCGTCCGTTCACCTGGGCCAGACCGGTGAGACCGGGGCGGATGTTGTGTCGCCGGGCCTGTTCAGGGCTGTAGCGCGGAAGATACCGTTCGAGCAGCGGACGGGGTCCGACAAAGCTCATGTCTCCCTTCAGAATGTTCCAGAGTTCCGGAATTTCATCCAGTCCGGAAGCACGCAGAAAGGCGCTGAAGCGGTTGGGAGGGACCTTCCCTTCCGGAGCTTCGGTGTCCGCTTCGCTTCCGTACAGGGTCCGGAATTTGATCAGCGTGAAACTTTTCCCGTATCGCCCGGGACGGGACTGACAGAAAAAGACCGGAGGTCCCATAAAAAAAAAGTTCAACAGACTGATCAGCAGCAGGATGGGAAACAGCAACAGCAGAGCGAGAGCGGACATGCAGAGATCCAAAAGGCGTTTACGGGCCGAGTGGGGCCAGGCCGCATCATCCGCCACTTTCAGACTCCAGATAGGCTTTTTCTTTGGCCAGAATGGCGTCGGCATCCCGTTTGCCGACCGGCTTGGGGCTGCTGCCTGCGTAGACCGTCCAGGGTTCGAGGTCTTTGCGGACAATCGCGCCCGCCCCCACCGCCGCCCCCTCTCCGATGGTCACGCCGGGAAACACCACCACATTGGTGCCCAGCACCGCATGACGGCAGATGCGGATCCGGCCGCGGATGACGTTGGTGAATTCGGCGGGAATCGTGGGATTGGTCAGCCACGGACCGGTGAAATCATCACTGCCGGTGATCAGCCGGCATCCGGCGCTCAGCCCCGAAAAATCCTCCATGATCAGCTCTCCGCCGCCGATGATGCTGCAGAAACTGGCGATATGCACATTTCGTCCGATCTCACAGCGGGCTCCAGTGTAGCAGAAGACAAAATCATCAATCTGACTGTGGGGCCCAAGGATAAAATTTTCCATTTCTCCGACAATGCGAGCCTGACTGTAAACGGTGGAAGACGGATGGATCATGTTGAAATTCTAAGCCGGAGCCGTGTAGCTGTCGAGTCTTCACCCATTTTTAGTACAATTAGATTTTGAACGATACGTTTCTAAGTGCTACAGAAATAAATCGATATGAATTTAGTAAAAGTTTCGCCAAAATTTCAAGTGGTCATACCCAAAGCGGTACGGTCCAAGTTATCGATATCCAGCGGGGATCGTTTGCAGGTGATTCCCATCAACGGCCGTATTGAATTGATCCCTCTCCATACAGCTGCTGAAGTGAGGGGGATTGCAAAAGGCATCGACACGGGGGTTGAGCGCCAAAAAAGTGATCGGATATGAATGTTGTGGATTCTTCGGGGTGGCTGGAGTATTTCGCAGACAGCAAAGACGCGGAATTTTTTGCCCGGGCGATTGAAGATACAGAATCGCTTGTGGTACCTGTCATCACAGTTTATGAAGTTTATAAAAGACTTTACCAACAGCGGGGCAAAGAAATCGCCCTGAAAGCGATTGCATATATGATTCAAGGTTTGGTGGTCGATACAGACGCCGGGGTCGCGGTTGAGGCCGCAGAGCTTTCTGCAGAGAAAGGGATTCCCATGGCTGACAGTATCATTTACACCTTGTCGAAAAACTATCATGCAGTCTTGTGGACCCAGGATTATGATTTAAAAGGGCTGCCCAACGTTAAATATCACCGTAAAACAAAGAAATGAACCCTAGAACTGCTGACCGCAAACGGGAAACCCGTGAAACCCAAATTGAACTGTCTCTGAATCTGGACGGAACCGGCAAAGCCGCGATCTCCACCGGCGTGGGATTTTTTGATCATATGCTGGAGCTGCTCAGCAAACATTCCCTGATCGATTTGACCGTCAAAGCCTCCGGGGATCTGGAGGTCGATGACCATCACACGGTCGAGGATGTGGGCATTGTACTGGGAGAGGCTCTGAATGAGGCGCTGGGGGAACGGCGGGGGATTAAGCGCTACGGATTTTTCCTGCTGCCCATGGACGAGGCCATGGCGCGGGTGGCGCTGGATTTGGGTGGACGCCCTTATCTGGTGTATGACATCGCCCACCCCGGCACCCACATCAAAGATTTTGATCTGCAACTGCTTGAGGAATTCTGGCGGGCCTTCTCCACTGCGGCCAAAATGAACCTGCACATCGCCCAGCTCTACGGACGCGATGTGCACCACGCGCATGAGGCCGTCTTCAAGGGCGTGGCCCGGTCTCTGGACATGGCCAAGCAGTTGGATCCGCGCATCGAAGGGGTGCTTCCCTCCAGCAAAAACCTGATATGATCGGCATCCTCGATTACGGAATGGGAAATCTGGGCAGTGTGCAGAATGCCTGTGCCGCGCTCCAGCTTTCCTGCAGACTGCTCAAATCTCCTGACGAAATATCGGAAGTATCCGGACTGCTCATGCCTGGTCAGGGCGCTTTCCGGGACTGTATGCTGCATTTGCAGGAGGAGGGCTGGGTGGAGCCTCTGCGGGAATGGATCCGGGAGGACCGGCCTTTTCTGGGAATCTGCATGGGGCTTCAGGTACTGTTTGAGTCCAGCGAGGAGAGTCCGGGCACGCAGGGACTCGGAATCCTACCGGGAACAGTGCGAAAATTTTCCCCTTCTGACCGCCTGAAAGTTCCTCAAATGGGTTGGAACCAGGCGGAATGGTGCGGAGACGGATTTTTCCCTCCCGCGCTCAACCGACGGCATTTTTATTTTGTCCACAGCTACTATGTGCCGATGGTGGAGGCCGACTGGGTGGCGGGTACCACGGAGTATGGATTGAAGTATGTGAGCGCGGTTTCTTTCGGCAACTGCCATGCGGTCCAGTTCCATCCCGAGAAAAGTCAGGCGGATGGACTGAAAATTCTCGATCATTTTTCTAAATCCGTAACGCAAGGCTAAACAATGAACATCTCTCTTCTCAAAGAACTGTGTGAAGCCCGCGGGGTGCCGGGACAGGAGGAGGGCATCCGGCGGATTGTCCGGCGGGAACTGAATCATCTCACCGACGAAATGCGCGTGGATCCCATGGGCAACCTCTACGCCACTTTTCCCGGCGCCAGCGATGCGAAGATTATGATTGCCGCGCACATGGATGAGATCGGGTTTATCATCAAACATATCGACGACAAAGGGTTCCTGCGGCTGCAGCCGCTCGGGGGCTTCGATCCGCGGCAGCTCTTTGCCCAGCGGGTGCTGGTCAGTCAGATCGATGGCGGGGTCGTACCCGGCGTGCTCTGTTACGCCACCAAACCCACCCATCTGATGACTTCTCCGGACAAAGAGGGTCCGCAGCTGGACCTCTTTTTTGTGGACACCGGTCTGCCTCCCGAAGAGGTGAAGGAGAAATTTGAGATTGGGGGCATGGTGACGCTCGACCGCGGGTTTTCCCCCTGCGGACAGGCCTTTGCCGCCAAGAGTCTGGACAACCGGGTGGGGGTCTTTGTGATGATCGAGGCGCTGCGCAAAATGCAGAAATGTCAGTTTACCGTCGTGGCGGTCGCGACCACCCAGGAGGAGATCGGTCTGCGGGGGGCCACCACGGCCGCCTATCAGGTGAAGCCGGAAGTGGGCATTGCGCTGGACACCACCATTGCGGCGGATTATCCCGGCGGATCCCCGGAGGCGCAGGTGACCCAGCTGGGAAATGGGGTGGGCATCAAAATTATGGACGGATCCATCATCAGTCATCCCCGACTGGTCAAACAGATGCGCGGCATTGCCAAGACTCATGCGATTCCGCATCAGATGGAAATTCTGCCCCGGGGCGGCACCGACGGCGGAGCGCTTCAGCGTTCCGGCGCAGGCTGTGCGGGCATCACGCTGAGTATCCCCACCCGTTACATCCACACCGTCAATGAAATGGTGTACGCCAGCGATGTGCAGGCGGCCATCGATCTGCTCGCCGCCTATCTCAACGAAGCCGAAACCGGTCAGATCGAAGCGGCGGAGCTTTCCCTGGAAGAATAGAGATGCCTCATCCCGTGTTGGATCCCCGACACCAGGGCTGAAAAGTTCTCAGGTCTACTTGGCTTTGTGATAACGATTTAAAGAAAATTCCTAATCGTAATCCTGATCG
>JBMTJR010000004.1:0-21522 GCA_049438565.1 Kiritimatiellia bacterium | reverse complement strand
TTGCCAGGGAACAATATTGCTGTGATGCTCCATCACCGAGATCAGGATCTCATCCCCCGGATATAAAGAGGATCCCCAGCTCTGGGCCACCAGATTGATCGCCTCGGTGGTTCCGCGGGTGAAGAGAACGCCCCGGGCATCCTCCGCCCCGAAAAAGGCCCCGATCCGTTGACGGGCAGATTCATAGGCCGCCGTGGCCTCTTCCGCCAGTGCATGCATGCCCCGGTGCACGTTGGCGTTGCACTCACTGTAATAGGATGCAAGCGAATCCAGAACGCAGCGCGGTTTTTGCGAGGTGGCCGCGTTGTCCAGATACACCAAGGAAAGATCCCCGTGAACCCGGCGCTCCAGAATCGGAAAATCCCGCCGGATCTTCTCGGTTTCGGCTGCGGAAAAAGGCTTCATGGGTGTTCCACAAAAATCTTTCCGTCTTCTGTTTTTACAGGATAGGATTGGATGGGTTTCACTGCGGGGAGACTCAAATGTCTTCCGGTACGGATATCAAAACAAGCTCCATGCAGGGGACACATCAGTTCGTAATCCTCCAGATCCCCGTTGATGAGGGAAACCCGCTGATGGCTGCACCAGACCTCCACGGCATAAAATGCGTCATCCTCCTGATGCCTGAAAAGTCCGATTTGGATTTCATCCGACACTTCACAGTACTTTCGGTCCGTGGATTCAAATTCTGATACAGAGGCTACTTCAGTCCAGGGCATGATGATGGGGGTTCGGGGTTACGCAAACGAAATTGCAGATCTGAAAGAGTACCTTAGCCCCGGAGACAACTTTTTCCAGCCTTCGCTGTGCACGATTTTTTATTTTACAAAAAAGTTCAACCGGGTTAGGTTAATTCAAACGTTTTAATTAATTTGCACAGAGTTTCAACTCATGCCACACTTTTCCTCCCAGCCCCTGTTCGTCCGCCTATTGATTTCTTTTCAGTTTCTTGTGGGAATTGTCTATTCTGAGTTGGGGAATGTTTGGCATTTGCCAGCAACCACGGAAACGCAGATTTCGTCCACTATGCGGGATCCATTATATGAAATAACAGCGGTGGACACCTTGATCTATCAGGGTTTTTTTAAGAACGGGGGAGCTGGCGGAAACCAGACCGGGGGAACCTTGTTTTACCGAACTCTTCCACGGGGAGGAACCGCGGGAGCTTGGCAATCAGTTGCTTTGGCTTTTCATCAGGATGTGGGCAACAACCAGTATTGGAAGGCAACCCTCCCTAGTGTAAGTTTGGATGTGACAGACGTGATCGAATATTATCTGGAGGTCACCTTTACCGATCGGGAAACTACCTATTTATTTGGGGCGGATACGACGGGATCACAAACAACGGATATCGAGGCGACTGCGCAGGCCTCACCCTTTTCGATTCGAAACCGTCCGGGTTGGATTTATCATGGAAACAACCGGATACTGGCGGGTGATGATTTACAGGTTCGGGTCAAAACCGGATACATTGGTCCAGATAATGTTCCGGAGAGCCGTTGGGCAAATGCCGGTGCGATCTATTACACTACCGATGGTACAGAACCCGCGGGTAGTCTTGGAGTTGCCAGTGGAACCAGCATGGCGCAGGCATTGGAGTTTGACGGTACAGAAGGCGATAACAGCCTGAATGGAAATGCCGTCTGGTGGCGGGGAACGGTATCGGGCTTGTTGAGTACCATGCAACTGGGGGATACGGTTAAATATAAGATCGGGCTTTGGAACAGTGAAACCAATGAGGAAAAATTTGCGGATCATGCGGCAGATTTGGATAATCAAACCTTTAGTTTCCAGAATGGAACCATTGGCGAGCCTGTCCTCACCATAAACGGGCTAAGTGCAAATTATACCACGACCAAACTTTTTGTGGATGAAATTGCCGGAGACTCCATTAATCTTGATGTGGTGTTCGAACCAGGTGAAAGTAATGTGGTTGCTGCAGAAATTTACACGAATCTGAATCGTAGAGACCGGGCGGAACTGGATGCAGACAACGACGGGTATCCAGACGGAATTAGCGGACTGGATGGGAATAGTCTGAATGCGGGGGACGACGGACATTACTATAAAGCCTACACCATGACCGGGGAGGGTCCCGGTCGATATGTGCTCACGCTTCCGGCAACCAAAACCGGAGCATATCGTCTGACGGCCCGATGGAAAGTGGATGGGGACCCCGCATGGAGATGGTATACCAACGGGTCGGCAAACCGAAGGGATCATGCCATTACGGTTTCTCCCAAAGATGCACGGAATGTCGTTCTTTATGAAATTAATGTACTCAATATTGAAGCGTCCGGAGATCAGTTTGGACAGCGGTCTACGATTGAGGATATGCATAATGCTTCCGGAGCTCCTCATAATGCAAATAACCGCTGGGATCTGGATTATGTCCTGAATCTGGGTGCGAACTGGTTATGGTTCCAGCCCATTCACCCAAACGGATATGACGGCAGAGAACCTACCGGGGGATACGGAACCTCAACCCCGCTGTATGACCCTGGATCTCCTTATGCGGTAAAAAACTTTTTTCAGGTCAACCCCATCATGAGCAAAGATTTTTCAGGAGACCCCATGAATCCTACGGACACCATGAACAGTAGCAACCGAAATGCGGCGATGAATGCTTGGCAAAATTTCGTGACCGCCGCAGATTTAAAAGACTTGGGTATTATGCTCGATGCTCCCTTTAACCACACGGCCTTTGATGTTGAGTTGGCGGATGTCGGGGTTGAACTTTTTGAACCGGATGGGGCGACCTGGTCGGCTACGGATGAAATTCGCAACCGGGAAGCACGTTTCTTTTCAAAAGTGGATAATTATGACCAGCGGGCTTCGGGAGCAGGGGATATTGCTCCAGGTCCCGACCGTTTTGATTTTGGTAAATGGAATGATGTCAAAGATGTTTTCTTCGGAGTGTATGCAGCTTTGGTACCTAATTCCAGTGAATCGGGTAATTACTTGAATGAAGGGGACTGGTTTGATGCATCAGACGTAACCTGGACTGCGAATGATTTTATTCAAAATGGGGAACCGGTGAATGTGACCCGACGGGTGTGGGAATACTTTGCAAGGTACAGTGTATATTGGCTGGAAAAAACGCGTCCTGCCGGCGAAAACCGTAACAGTGAAACCGAAGCGGGTCTGACTTTGTCAGAGCGCTATGAGTGGGATGCCAGAGGAATTGATGGGCTACGCTGTGATTTTGGGCAAGGTCTCCCTCCTCAGGCATGGGAATATATGATCAACGTCGCACGTTCTAAAAAATGGAACTTTGTGATGATGAGTGAATCACTTGATGGAGGAGCTGTCACCTACCGCTCGAACCGTCACTTTGATATCTTGAACGAAAATATTGTCTTCCCTTTAAAAAGTGCGTCCACAAAATATGATTACCGAAATATTTTTGAGCAAAGACGGAATGCCTACGGACAAGGCCTGGTTTTGACCAATACAACATCTCACGACGAAGAAAATTATTCTGACCCCTGGGAAGCGGTTGTTCGTTTTGGGGTAACCGCATCCCTGGACGGTGTCCCGATGATCTTTCCAGGTCAGGAATTAGGGATTTCCCAAACGTTTGGATATGAACATTATGAAACAAATTTCGGAAAACAGATTGCACACTTTAAACGCTACAATTCAATGAGTCCGATTTGGAACGATACGGATTTCGGGAATGATCAGCTCTATAAAGTGTATTCTGGTATGGCACTGGCGAGACAGATTAGTCCTGCTTTGCGCTCCTCCAACAGATGGTTTTTGGATGGGGACGGAAACAACCCCTCCATTCACGCGGTCGCTAAATATGAAACTTCCCTGGGATCTCCGGCAACCTCCGATCTGGTTTTGGTATTCACCAATTTGAACCGAAGCGGATTAAGCAGTGATACTTTTAAGATCCCCGCAGTCTTGGCAACGCAAATAGGAATAGAGGATACCCGACTCTATAACGCGAGAAATATTTCAGCGTATCTTGGTTCAGATCCTTCCCGCAGGGAGGAGTGGGTATGGCCGACAGCTTACAGCGGTTCAGAGTTAAAAAATAATGGAATTTTTGTTAGTTTAAATCCTGTCCCCTCAACGGAAGCTGCCTGGGCCACTGCACCTTTCGAGGCCCAGTACCTGAAGGTGTATGATGTGACCGCGCCGTCTTCGGCACCGACCCAGCCTCTGCATCCCCGCAGTTTTAATTACGAGATCGGGGAGGCGGTGACGTTTGACTGGGAGGATGTGGCGGCCGATGCCGGCGGGGTGGTTCCGCATTATGAAGTGACGGTGACGGTGAACGGGGGAACTCCGGTTACGCAGGTGGTCACGGATTCCCAGGTTGAAATCTCCGGAAGCTATGGAGATGAAATTCAGGTTTCCGTGAAGGCCGTGAATCCCGATGCCCCCTCAAACGCAGGGCCTGCCAGTCTGGGTAGTCAAACCATTACCCTGCTGGACCCCGATTTGGATGAGGACAATGACGGTCAGAGCAACGGAAACGAATCAAAGTCCGGAACGAATCCTCTGGACAGCAATTCGGTATTCAAAGTGATCAACCCGGAGACCTCGGGGGCCTCTTTTCTATTTACCGTGAATGTGGTTCCCGGTTTTTCGTACACCGTGCAGAGCAACAGCGATCTGTCCAAACCTTTGGATTGGGTGAATGAAGACGAGCCCAACGCCGTGGGTTATGTTCCCGGAGAGGGGGAGACCCAGCTGGCTTATGAGGATGCAAATCCCGGACCCGACCCGAAATTTTACCGGGTGGTGGTGAGTCCCGTCACTCCCTGAACTCTGAACTGCTCAGATTCTGCCGCCGCTGCGCAGCGTTTCCCTCAGTTCCTCCGCCCGTTCCCGGATGGCCCGGAGCTCCTCCGCTTTCTTGCGCTCCAGATTTTTGATCTGAAATCCCATCCGGTGATTCCCGGAAAAGCGTCCACGGTGACGGTCCAGAAAATCCCAGTACAGGGTGGTGATCGGACAGGCATCTTTACCGGAGGACTTTCCGGGGGAGTACCTGCAGTTTCCGCAATAATTGCTCATTTTATTGATATAATTTCCGGAGGCACAGTAGGGCTTGGTTCCCACAATCCCCCCGTCCCCGTACTGGCTCATCCCCAGGGTGTTGGGAAGACTGACCCAATCCACCGCGTCTGCGTACATGGCCATGTGCCATTCATGAAACTTGTAGGGATGCACCCCGAGCAACAGAGAAAACTGACCCAGTACCATCAGCCGCGGAATATGATGTGTCCAGGCGTGATCCAACACCGACTCCATGCAGTCGGCCACACAGGCCATGTCGGTTTTGCCGTCCCAGAAAAAGGTGGGTACATCGACGGGTCCGCATTCCAGGGCATTCTTTTCCGCGTATTCCGGCATTTCCTGAAAATAGATGCCCCGGATGAATTCTCTCCAGCCCAGAATTTGCCGGACAAAGCCCTCCACGGAATTTAGAGGCGCCTTTCCCACCCGGTACGCATCCACCGCCGCACCTATGCAATCCCTGGGATCCAGAAGTTTCATATTCAGCAGCGGGGAGAGCCGCGAGTGATAGAGGAGGGCCTGGTCTTTCCACATCGCATCCTCGTAGCTCCCGAAATGGGGAAGCCGGTGGTCAATAAAGTCCTGCAGAGCTTCCTGCGCCTCACCGGCACTGACCGGCCAGTCAAAATGTTCCAGGTTTCCGGGATGGGTTTTGAAGCGGGTTTGCACAAGCCGGATCACCTCTTTGGTTAAAGAATCGGGCTGGAACAGGGGAGGCCTTGGCAGGGAAGGCGGACCCTCTTTGCCAAAGGATTTCCGGTTATCCTCATCAAAGTTCCAGGCTCCTCCTTCCGGTTGTCCCTCCGTATCCACCAGCACCTGATGTTTTTTTCGTTGCAGACGGTAAAAGTGTTCCATGACCAGGGATTTGCGGCCTTTTGCAAACGACTGGAAGTCTTCGGGCGTGACATAAAAATGCCGGTCCGGCAGAATTTCCAGAGGAATGCCGGCCGCGTCTGCCGCCCCCCGCAGCATCTTCTCCACCCGCAGATCCCCCGGCTGCACCACCCGGATGCGCGCGGGATGGAGTTCCTGCAGATCGAGCTTCAGGATCTCCGCAAAATTCTCACCCCGGTCTTTCCCGGGATCTTCAGAAAGCTCTTGATAACGGATGTTTTTTCCAGAAGAAAGAATCTCATCCCGAAAATGGCGCATGGCCGAAAAAATGAGCACCAGACGTATTTGATGACACCAGACGTGAGTGGACTCCTCCTGCGTCTCCGCCATCCAGACCAGATCCTGTTCCGGAGAATATCCGTCAAAGACCGCAGAATTTTGATTCAGCTGATCTCCGAGGATCAGCAGCAGATTTCGAACAGGGGATGGATTGGACATAAAGATCAATCCGGAGAACGGGAAAATCTTTACGGCAAATTCAGCAAAATATTCTCCAGTTCCGCCAGACTCCGGATTTCCGCATCCGGAGGGTGGTCTCCGTCCTCCGGCTCGAAAACCTCGTAGGGAATGTGCTCCCGCAGCCAGATGGCTCTCATTCCGGCTCGTTTTGCCCCTTGCACATCGGCCAGCCAGTTGTCGCCGACATAGACGGCGGTGGAGGGATCGTGGATCGACATTTGGTCGATCAGCTGCTGATACGCCCGGGGATGCGGCTTGGCGAATCCCACATCGGCGGAAACCACCACCGCGTCAAAATAGTCGTACAGACCCAGATGCTGCAGAGAGGAAACGATACTTTGGGTACAGGGGTAGTTGGACAAAAATCCCAGCCGGTATCTTTGCTTCAACCGTTCCAAAAGTTCCTTTACTGCGGGAGCCACGGTGACGGATTCCAGAAAGGCCTGCTGACGGGCCCGCATCAACTGCCGGGTCAGTGTTTCGTCGGGATCAGGCGTGCACAGTTCCACAATTTCCCGGCAGACCTCACGGAATACATTTTCTTTTCCGCCGGAATGATAGGGACGCATGATCTGCGCTTTTCTTATTTCGGTCAGTTTGACTTCATCCACCTCCAACCCTGCTGAGTGCAATACCCGGGTCATGGCTGCCGCCTGTGCCCGTTGTTGATCCGGTCCGAACGCGATAAGCGTGTTTCCGTAATCAAACAGAACGGTGGACAGTTTTTGCATTTTAAAGCGGGGACTGATAGAGAACTTTCCCGACAAAAAACGGGCCCAGCTTTTCAATGTAGGTCGAGGTTTGAACGGTGCCCCGCATCACTTCAACGATTTTGCTGAGGGGCAGAAGGTGATTTCCGACCAGCGCGACCACAAAATCATTGTCCGCCCGATCCATGCCGAAGCAGGCCAGCCGGATGTCATGGGCCAGATTTTCATCTCCCCAGGCGCGGCCGATGGTACCATGTTCGCCCAGAATTTTCATTTTTTCCCGTTTGGAGAGTTTTGCGAATTCTCCGGTTCGGCGCAGGGGGTACCAGACTACCCAGGGATAGTCGGGATTGAGCGCGCGGTTGCGCGGGCGGGTGACCAGAGTGTTCTCCAGGTCACTTTCATACCCGATACTGTAGCTCCGGGCAAACAGAGTTCCGTCACTGCGGGGGCAAAGATCTTTGAAGGGGGAGTTCCGCAGAGCGGGATAAACAGAATCCGTGAAAAATGCTGGGTCTGTGTGCATCAGCAGCAAGCCTACGCCCCAAGGGTCGGATGCGTCCTGATAGAGAACACTTTCCCATTGCTGGCTCCGCAGAAAATCGATGCAGATTTCAGGGTTGGTACATTGCGTGAAGCTCTGCAGCTGCATGTAAATCCGGCGGGATGAAGTGAGATCCCCTCCCTCCGGAGACCGGCCGTGTTCCAGGACATCGGGGGTCACAGGCGCGGGGTCTGCTGAGCCAGAACTCATGACCGTACCGGTTACGGTTTGAGGTTGGAAGAAGAGCCCGGACGGTTAATCCGGATCACTTTCGAGCCGCTTCCGGCCGGTTTGTTTACAGAAATACTGGTGGCTTTCCGGCCTGAATCGCTTTCCGTGGCCAATTTGGCAGTCTTTGCCTTGGGAGGCTCCTCTTTGGGAGACTCCATCGAGGGTTTTTCCGGACGGCGAGGTTCTGTATTCCTGACAATTTCGCGCAGAATCGTCTTGTACCCCTTGCCTTCATTCATTTCATCCT
Source organism: Kiritimatiellia bacterium (assembly GCA_049438565.1). Classification (GTDB taxonomy): domain Bacteria; phylum Verrucomicrobiota; class Kiritimatiellia; order SS1-B-03-39; family UBA6053; genus UBA6053. The sequence goes on along the minus strand of JBMTJR010000004.1, from coordinate 13,397 downwards.
GAACCGAGTTGATGGTCGTGTCGGTTCCCGGGGAGCGTTTGTCATCCACATGCAGAATACTGTTGCCCAGACGGATTTTATCTCCCGGCTTGATTTTGGCCATTTCCACCCGCTGATGATTCAGATAGGTCCCGTTTTTGGACTTCAAATCTTTGACGTAATATTCGCCGTCCCAAATCCGGATGCTGCAATGCATCCGGGATGCCCTTTCGTCCAGGGTGATGATATCCGCATCCGGACTTCGGCCCACGGTGATGGCTTTGTCCGCAAGAATGAGCTCGGTTAATTTGCCATCAGGATCCGTGTAACGAATTCTCAGTTGGGAGGATTGGCTTTCTTCTGTCATGCGAATGATGGGTTAAAATTAAAGACTAGTCCAAACTTAATCTTCAGCAGGCACCATTTGCAACTATCTTTCAGGATGAAAAGGAAAATTTTCCTCTAACCAACGGGGGAGCGCCTCCGTATTTGGCAGGTGATCATCCGCGAGGCCGGGAGGGGGCTGATGGGGACCGACCAGGAGGGTGGAGCAGCCTGCGGACCTTCCGGCTTCCAAATCCCGGAATTGATCTCCGACCATCCAGGCCTTTTCGGGATCAATCCTCAGGGCGTTCGCAGCTTGAAAAATCAGACCGGGCAACGGCTTTCTGCAGGCACACTGGTCCTCCTCGCGGTGAGGGCAAAACTGAATGTTCTGTAGAAACGCACCTTCCGCGGCCAATAGTTCCTGCATTCGTTCATGGATCCGTTCAAGTGCTGAAAGGCTGAGCCTGCCCAGGGCAATCCCTTTTTGATTGGTCACCACGGCGACCGGAATACTCCGGAGATTCAGCAAGCGGACGGCTTCTGCAATTCCGGGTAGAAGTTCAAACTCATCCGGGTGGAGAATGTAACGCTGTTCATTGGGAGGCGGTACATTGATCAGACCGTCCCGATCCAGAAAAAACCCAGAGGGGAAATTCATGGGGCATCTTCCAAAAGACTGATCTGGGGATACAGGCAGCCCACGACTTCCTGGATCTGATCCAGATACGCGGTATCCCCCTCAAGAGGATTTCGTTCACCGGAGACGGCAATGTAGGCCCAGCGGTGCGCGACATTCCGGAACACTCTGTCCAGGGACATCCAAAGGAGCCTTTCGAAATGCAGGGGCGTGGTGCGGTCCTTGCCAATAAAGAAATATGCGTAGTAACTGTAGTGAGTGTAAGAGGGGGAATATTTTCTGGATATGTCCAGCACCTTCACTTTGATGGAACGGCCGTTTGCGAGGGGAACTTCCAGAATTCTGCTGCTTTCGATGACGTTGCCCTGGGCATCCAGACACACCTCCGGACGGTGAATCGATGTGCGGTCCTTTCCGGAAAGAACCACGGAGGTGAAAACTTTGGTGTCAGGCTGATCCTTCAGCAGGTACTGTTTTTTCAGCATCACGGTGTCTCTGGGAAGAACCAGCTTCTCCCCGAGCGCCATGGTGAGAAGTTCGCCGCCACAGGGATGATCCTGCCAGTCCCGGGGACAAACCCGTGTCCCGTCCTCGTTCAAAGGAATGTCGCGGGTCAGCCAGCTTCTGCCACAGGAGGGATTTTGACAAAAAAGCACATCGTAGCCGACCCAGGAATCTCCCAGTGTTTCCGGAAGGGATTGCCGGACACCGGCTTCGTCAGTCACCGTGATATCGACAGTATTCAGCAGAAAGTATGATGTGATGGCGAACAAGAGGCCCAGCATCAGATAAGGATTCGTATGAACACCAAATTTTTTCATCACGGAACCAATCTTTTATGCCTTCGGTTTAACAAAAGGCTCAAACTCACCATCAGGGCGATGGCACAGCCGAACACAATAAATCCGGCATAGTCGTGGGGGAGACCGGTGGCGATATTCGTATTAATGGCTTCCGCCATGATGCCGATACTGACGATCCGGAAAATATTTCCGGCCATCGCGAGTGGGATCGCCGCGAGGAAAAGAACCCATTTGCGCCAGAGACCCGGAAGAATCAAATAACCGTAAATGGCGGTGAGAGCCATCATTGCGGTGAGGGAGCGGATGCCGGAACACGGGTCGGCCACATCCAGTTTCAGAGAGGCGGAGGCATTGTAAGGGGGGCCGAAGATGCCTGTTCCCACCTGTTTGACATCGAGACCCAGAAACTGAAGAATTTCCACTGAAATGACAGTGTTTATTTTACGCAAAGGATAGGTGAGACCGTCCAGAAAATTAAGCGGGACAGCAAAAATCAGAAAACTGCATGGAAAAATCAGACGTTTTGCCACCTGCCATCCATACAAATAGAACGGAATGGACCAGCTCAGACCAATCAGAGACAGAATGGATAATCGGGAATGCTGGGTTTTTACACCCAGATAATGACCTAGCAGCGCGAGTAGAACCAGAACCAGACCGATCCCGCTGATCTGTTTCGGGGCGCGGAGAAGGGAATCCCGTTGAATCCAGATCACGTACAGACTCGCCAGAGGAACCAGAAATCCATGGGAATAATCACCCGAGCCCATGGAGATCCCTTGATCATTCCAGCGGTCAACCAGCCAGAGAAGCACGGAACGTCCCCAGTTTCCAAGATTCGGAACGCTTCCCATCAAGTGAAACAATGCAAAGCCAAAACCGAAAAGCAGGGAACAGAGCCCAAGGTGAAAATAATCCCGTTTATCCAGTGCGGTAAGGGGATAGCGGGAATTGAAAACTTTTGATAAATCAGGAGAGGGGGGTGGCATGGAGAAAACCAAACGGTTTGGAACGGTTGACCGTCACTCAGATTTTGAGAGTGTTCTGGCTTCCGGAGTGTTCATCCCTTTTTTAATCAAAAAATAGCTGATGGAAAGGCTGATCAGGAGCAAAGCAATCCCGAACATGGAATCCGGGGAGCTGACTTTCATGTCCAGAATAATGACCTTCCGTGAGATTGCAATCATCGCCACAAGAATGACCACCTCCACATGCAGTGCATGCTGGGTCAGATAATTTTTGATCGATTCAAGCAATTCGAGACCAATCAGGACCATCATAAAAAAACCCAGGACCTCCAGCAATTCCTCAAAGTTCAGCAAAAGGTAAGGAGGTTCACGCATCTGCTTCCAAAGCATCACAGCCAGCTCCAGCGCGGACAAACTCACCACGACCATCATCAAAAAAACCAAAAATACGATGATCGCTGTCTCAAAGCGCCGGATGAGTTTCATCATGGAATTCTGCATATTATACATTTGCATCTACACACAACATGATCAAGGATCAAGAAAATAATTATGCAACAGGTGAATAGATGGAATATTTATTTGACATTGCTGCAGTTTTAGTCAAACTAACTCAAATGAATCAACCTGCTTTTAATGGCTGGAATACGCCTTCTCTTAAGAAAACCTGGATAGAAGGGGAGCGGAAGGGGAGGGGATTGAGAATTTTGCCTAAAGGTTTAGGCTATTTTGTGCATGTGACGAGCAGGACCCGGGGTCAGGAGTTTTTGCTGGGGGATCAGGAAAAGCGATCCTTTCTGCTCCGGATGCGTCAATGGTCTGAATTTTCAGGGATCGGCGTATTAACCCATTGTTTGATGTCCAATCATTTTCATATGCTCCTTTGGGTGCCGGAAATCTCTTCAGTTTCACATGAGGAAATCGTATCCAGATTGAGGGGGGTATGGCCTGAGGAAAAAGTGGAGGCCTGGTTGGAAACTTATGCCGGTGTTTCCGCAGAAAAACAAAAGGCGATGGATCAGGTCCTCATCGATAGAATGGGAAATCTTCCAGCATTTATGCGGGTTTTGAAACAGTCATTTTCAAATTGGTATAACCATCGGAATGATTGTAGGGGCACTTTCTGGGAGGGCCGCTACCGCAGTGTGGTGGTAGAACATAACCCTCTCGCGCTGATGTCTGTGGCTGCTTACATTGACTTAAATCCCGTTCGGGCCGCTATGGTGTCCGACCCCATGGACTACATATGGAGCGGTTATGGTTCCGCATGCGGAGGGAATCAGGCCTCGCAGAAGGGACTTGAATTTTTGCAGAAGGCCTGTCGGGATATTTCGCCCTCTGCTTATCTTTTTTATAAAAAATCCCACCAAACCGATACGGGTCCTTCAAAAGACTCTTCTGATTGGCGGTCTGTGGTGAAATCCTATCGGATTTGGCTTTATTCGAAAGGTGAAGAAACGACCCAAACCGCCGGTCCTCTCTCTAAAAAACCGCTTCGCAAAGGGATTGATCCTGCCAAGGTGTATCTGGAATACCTGCGCAATGGAAATGTACCGGAAGCCCGGTTCCTTCTGCAGAGATGGCGGTGCTTTTCCAGAGGAGTTGGGATCGGTTCCCCCGCATTTCTTGAAGGACTTTTCCGTCAGTATCGTACTTGTTTCGGCCCGAAACGATTGAAAGCAGGGAATGCCTGCAGGATTTCAGTACCCGGACTGGAGACTCTGCGCAAAGTGGATTAGTCATTTCGATCCCCGCAGGTTCTAGCTTGAGCAATTTTTTCTTTGACAGAATTCGTTATCTTCGTATTTTCGAAGCATGAATCTGATCTCAAACCTGCTCCTAGCGCTTCTTCTCCTTCTCCGTGAAGGCTGAACTGGCGTGTGTGCAACTTGAGTGAAAACCAGAACAACACCCGCCGCGGACCGGCGGGTGTTTTGTTTTGAACCCCGGGGTTTCGGCGGAATTTAAAAAACAGGAATACAGAAAATGACGGCAAAAAACGAATCAGACCGGGTATTGATCTTTGATACCACTTTGAGAGACGGCGAACAGTGTCCGGGAGCCAGTATGGGTCTCGGGGAGAAAATGCAGGTCGCCAAAGCGCTGGCCCGACTGAATGTGGACATTATCGAGGCGGGATTTCCGATTGCCTCTCCGGGCGATTTTGAGGCGGTGCGCCGAATTGCGGAAACCGTGAAGGGTCCCCGCATTGCCGGTCTGGCCCGCTGTGTCGACAAAGATATCGAAGCCGCTGCCGAGGCGGTTTCGCCTGCGGGCGAGCGCGGCCGCATTCATGTGTTCCTGGCCACGTCCGCCATTCACCGTGAGTTCAAGCTGCGCAAAGCCAAAGAGGAAATCATCAAAGCGGCGGTGGCCGGGGTGAAAAAAGCCCGCAGTCTGGTGACGGACGTGCAGTTCAGTCCGGAAGACGCCTCGCGCACCGAACTGGATTTTCTGGCCGAGGTCACGGAGGCGGTGATTGATGCCGGCGCCACCACAATTAATATTCCGGATACGGTCGGATACACGGTGCCGGCGGAATTCGGTCGCTGTATTGCCTATTTGAAAGAGCATGTGCGCAATATCGATCAGGCGGTGATTCATGTGCACTGTCACGATGACCTGGGTCTGGCGGTGGCGAATTCGCTGGAGGCGATCCGGCACGGGGCCCGCGGGGTGGAATGCACCATCAACGGCATCGGCGAACGGGCGGGCAACTGCTCTCTGGAGGAAATCGTGATGGGACTGAACACCCGCGGGGATTTTTACGGGGGGCTGTGGACCGGAATCAATACCCGGGAAATCTGGCGGACCAGCCGGCTGGTGAGTCAGCTGAGCGGTCTGCATGTGCAGCGCAATAAAGCGATTGTGGGGGCAAATGCCTTTGCGCATGAATCCGGTATCCATCAGGACGGGATGCTGAAGGAGCGCAGCACCTATGAAATCATGAATCCCGAGGATATTGGATTGACCACGGGATCGGAACTGGTGCTGGGAAAACATTCCGGACGCCACGCTTTCCGCGAACACATTCAGGAGCTGGGTTTCAAACTGGAGGGGGATGCCCTGCAGAAGGCCTACGATGATTTCATCGATTTGGCGGACAAGAAAAAGCATATTTATGATGATGATCTGGTGGCGATCCTGCAGCAGAACCTGGATCAGGTGACCGGAGCCTACATTCTGAATTATCTGCACGTTTCCACCGGCTCTGTCACCATACCCACCGCGACGGTGCGGCTGGAGAAAGACGGTGAAATCCTGGAGGATGCTGCCTGTGGAGATGGTCCGGTGGACGCGGCCCTGAAATCGATTGAACGGATGACCTCGGTGCATGCGACGCTGACCGATTTTGCGCTGCAGTCCATCACCAGTGGAAAAGATGCCCAGGCCGAAGTCACGGTGACGGTGCGGTTTGAGGATCAAACCCTGCTCACAGGCAAAGCCTCCAGTACGGATATTGTGGAGGCGGGCGCCAAGGCGTACCTGAACTGCATCAACCGTTATCTGGCTAAATAAACCTCAAGATGCATCCCGGACCCATGCCGTGACTGAATTTGGTATGGGTCTGGTTTCGCAGATCCGCTTCGATCCGCTATCCGGAAGCCCTCATCCTTGCGGATACTTTTACATCCGCCGCAAAGGTTTGAGGTTTTTGCGCTGGCAGATCCTCCCCCGCCGGACGGTCTTCCCTCGAAAGCATGGGAGAGGAACAGCCCCGCAGCACTCAAGGCAGGAGTTTAAATCGTGCCCGAAGTTGGGGAAATCCGTTTTCATCTCCCTGAATCAGAAGCTGGTCGATGACAAAGGTGCCGGGGAACTCGCTGATCCGGGGAAATTCGTTTTTGACCCGGAACTCGGCCCGGGCATCCTCTCGGTATTTGCGGGCCAGATTTCTCAGCATCCGGTCGAAGATCGGATTGCTGCGGTTGAAGTCCAGACTGTAGATGTTTCTCAGTTCCACCGCGCCGACCGCCTCCTCCAGCGGCACCTGTTCCGGAAGTTCAAAAGCAATCCCCAGATGACTGGTGAAACTGGGCTGAAAAACGTCGGTGACGGTCTGTGATTTGGCATAAGAGACCCTTCCCTTCACATGCAGATCCAGGAAGTTCTCCCGGAAAGTAAGCTGATGAATTTTATCGATGCGCAGATCCACCAGATCGCCCAGCGCAATGGGATCGGGCATGACATCGCGCAGAAGCTGCTCCATCAGCGGGTCGAGATCGGAGAAGGGCAGGCTCACTTCCGCCGTACCCGCCTGCCAGCGACCCTCCCGCCATTCCGCCTGAGAAATGCGCAGTTTTCCCGGCTGCGAACCGGTGAAGAGGCTGTATCCCTCTTCGGTGCGGATTTCATGCTCCGGCAGGATTCCGGCCTGGAAACCGAGTTCGGCCCAGTCGGGAAGTTTATAATCCCGCCGCAGGGTTTTCTGACGCCGGTAGCGGTAGGCCGTAGCCAGTGCACTGAGCACGCGGTAGCGGCCGACCGCCTGCACCCGGGCCTCCGGATCCTGGGGATTAATGCGCAGGGTCCGGGCCGAGGCCACGGTGACAAAACGGTAGATGAAGGTCAGTTCTTTGTCCGAAACCAGATCCAGCGTCCGGGGCCGGGCAATCACTTCCCCGTCCTCCATTTCCGGCACCATGGAGGCACGCACTTCCAGGGTGGCCCCCGCCGGCACCACGATTTCCGCATGACGGCTGATCCGGTGACGGGTTTCCCGGTCAAAACCGAGCCGGGCCTCCAGCCTGACCTCCGACAGGGCCAGCAGGGCAATGCCCTCCGGGGAGGCCGGTTCATAGTCATCCTCAAAATCGTCCAGCGTATAGCGGCCCGGCAGATGCTCCAGACCGAATCCAAGGGCCCCCAGCAGAACGGCCCAGGTCAGAATTTTCCGGAAATTTTTTTTCTTCTCGGACATAAAATCCATTTACTCCATTGCGAGACAGATCGGTACCGGAATCGAAAAGTTTTTCCGCCCTCTTTGAATTATAGCTGAAAAGAAAGAGAAATAAACCATTGCCTCCGGGGGCTTCCGGAGGTAACTAAGTGGGAAAACCCACCAAAGGAATGAGAGATGAATGCTGTGGTGGTCAAAGAATACGATGCGCATCTGGATGCGAAAAAGCGGGTCACCTTACGTGGAGCCCAGACAGACTACTACGCGGTAAAAGTGTTCAGTGACGGACGTGTGGTAATGGAGCCCCGGGTGCTTGTCTCTCCAGAAATGATCTCAAAACGCAGTCTGAAAATGCTGGAGGGCTCCGTAAAGAACTTCAAAGCCGGCAAGGTATCCGATCCCATCGACCTCGACGCATACCTGTAAGGGGTTGCCATGTACGCGATCCGAATGAGGGTTCCAGAAATGGAGGCACTCTGGAATGACACCACATCCGGAAGATGACAAACGCGGTGGATATGACCGGGTGAAACTCTCTGAACTTCCCGAAGAAAATTAGTGCCCGTTGGATCAATCCTGTCTACAAGGAACATATGTCACTCAAACATCATCTGGAGTATGCATTTCTCCGCGGCTGTATCGGGCTGATCCGGCTGCTTCCCCGAAACGGGGCATACGCGACGCTGGAAAAAATGGCCCTGCTGGCTCACCGGGGATTCGGCTGGCGGAAGGAATCGACGGTCCGGCGTATCGCCAAGGTGTGCCCGGAGCGCTCTCCGGAGGAGCAGATGCGAATCCGCGAAGAGGCGGTGCGGAATCTGGGACGCAATTTGACGGAATTGATCCGTGCCGACAAAGCGGAGGAGGTGGAGATCTCCGGGGAGCGGGAAACTTTTGCCGCCTTTCGGGCGGCCCGGGAAAAGGGCAGGGGGATTCTGCTGGTGATTGTGCACAGCGGCAATTGGGATCTGGCCGGACTGCGCACGGTCCGGGAGGGCTTTCCCATGTGTTTCATTGCCCGGGAGCAGAAAAATCCGCTCACCTATGAGCTGCTGGTCAGGGTCCGGGAACAGAATGGAGGCAGCGTGGTGGACCGGGATGATCCACGGCTGATTCGCAAACTGCTCTCCTTTTTGGCCGACAATGGAATTGTGGCGATTCTGATCGATATCCGGGCCCGTCAGGCCGGAGATGCCTTCCGTTATCTCGGTCAGGAAGCCTGGCTGGCCAACGGACTGGGACTGCTGGCCGCAAAATCCGGAGCCGAAGTGGTCCCGGTTTTTCTGGGACGGGAAGGACGGGACCGTCATATCTGGAAGCCTCTTCCCGCCCGGCGGCTGGAGCCGGGATCCACCGGAAAAACCGAACGGAATGCCCTCCTGCAAAGCTGTCTGGACGAGCTGGGCGCGGAGGTGCAAACACATCCCGAGAGCTATTTCTGGTTCAACAAACGCTGGGTGCTGGAGGCTTTTCAGTCGGAGAACGGATCCGGAATCTCCGGCACACGTCCGGACCAGACATTGTAAGCAATGTAATCCCAGTGCAGTTCCGGAATCCGGGGAGGATTCCCTTTGGAGCGCTGGAGAACGAGGCGGTCTGCCGGGGTCATTTTCCGGACCCAGGGAAAATAAAGGTCGTCGTCACGGTGTCCGTAAAACTGAATCGTCCGGTAGGTCTCCAGATCCTCTGCGGGCATCAGTGCGGGTTCAAAACCGAGGATGTATTTCCAATCCGCCTGCGGGTTGTTGTAGAAGGTGTCATAGAAAAGCCCCATGCTGTCGCTGTAGAAGATCCCTCCCGGATCCGGCAGACCTTTCCGGTGTTCCGGATTTTCCCATTGCAGCGATTCGATCCGGTCGTTGTTGGACCAGCGTGAATCGAAATCGACGGTCAGTCCCAGATACAGGGCCACGCAGGCGATGCCTTTCAGCCGGAGCGGCATCCCGGATCCGCTCTGCAGCCGGCATCCGCAGTCCGCCACCCAGTAAAGCATTCCCACCGACCCCCAGTCGGTCCAGAAGCGCCCGTTCTGTATGCCCAGGACATATCCGCAGATGCTCAGCCAGAATGCGGGATGGGAGAGACAGAGTTCCTTTGATTTTCCCTGTGAAGCCGCCGCGGCCGCCCCGAGGGTCAGTACAAACAGCGGCACGAATTGAAGCAGGGGCTGGAATTCGGTGACCAACAAACGGGTGAGCGGGGTATTGCCGGTGCTTTCCAGGCTCTGCAGCACCTGAAGGATCATAAATTTCGCCGGATTTCCCACCAGAATGCCGGCCAGAAGGCTGCCCAGAATCCAGCAGCCCCCTGTCTGCAGGGAGGCTTTGAGGCGGCCGGTCAGCGCGAGAGAAAGCGGAAAAAGTCCAAACAAATACCAGGCCCCGTGCATCCAGGAAGCCAGGGCGATCAGCAGCACGCTGACCCCGATCCGTCCGGCAGTGCAACGGGTTTCCCTTTTCCAGAGGTGCAGCAGGATGAGGAGCGCTGTGGACGACAGAATAAAGGGTCTGGCCAGCAGCCAGCGTCCGGGAGACACGTAAAAAATACTCAGAAACACGGAGGAAATCCACCATTCCGGATGGGCCCGGAACATGAAAAATCCTGACAGCATGAAACCCAGAAAAAGGGTGATGGTGCTGAGGAGCAGCAGATCCTCCTTCGGCAGATCCGTGGTCAAATAAACCATACGGAGAACTTTGTGCCATCCCTCATTGTGATCCTGATCCTGAAAACGTTCATTCATTACCAGAATTTCCGGCCAGGCTTTGCCGCTGATGGCTTTGGCCACATGCCGTTTTCCATCGTCATTCGGTTCGTAATGAAATGTATGAATGACAAAAGGGGCGCAGAGGAGCACCCCGAGGCAGATCCAGACCGTAAACCGGTTCAGGCTTTCATGCAGACCGGAGAGAGCGTCAGGCGAGATCCGCATTACTTTTCATACCCGGCCTGAGGCTTGTCGGGATTGATCAGTTTTTGCTGACCGCTGTCAATCCATTCATTGATCGTGGCTGCGGATTTGAGGACCAGAGCGTCATCTTGGGTGAAATAGATTTCCGAAGACAGGAACAACACCATGGCCATGGTCAGACCCCGGATAGGGCCCGCATCCGCGAAGAGCAGTCCGTAAATAAACGCATATGGAGGGAGAAACAGAGAAAGAATTCCCTGCAGCATGTCCTCGGTGAAGGCCTCGACGACCAAAAGCACAAAAAAAGCCACCACCGCGATTCCCCTGGTCATGATCGCCTGCTCAGGGGTTAAGATCTCCAGACCGTTCACCTGATGATAAAGAAAGGCTCCCAGAATCAAACATCCAATCGCGCAGGTTCCGATACTGCTGCTGAGAAATTTGACTCGGAAGGAGCCGGAGGCTTTGGCGGGCTTCTTGTTTTTAGGCTGTTGGGGCGGCGGAGGAGGGGTGGGGCTGAGCAGTTCCTCCTCCACTTTCCGGCTCTTCAGCTTTAATTTTGAGTTCTCTGGACTCCAAGTCTGATCAGAATCATCATTCATCTGAAAAATCTAAATCCTTCGCCGTGCGGATGCAAAACAAAAGCAGATCAAAGCATTTTGTTTTTCATCCTGACAGTTCACACCGGATCGCCTAGGCTTCGTAAATGAACCCAGATGCCTCCCCCCTCAAAAGACCTCTGACCCTGATGTTGCTGCTTGGCACGCTTTTGCTTGGGGGGCTGACGCTGCTGCCGCAGTCCGCCTCGCTGATCTGGGATCTGCGCTGGTACCCTCTGTATCTCCTGGCCACGGCGCTGATCTGTCTGGGCGTATTTGCGGTCGGATGGGAATCGAAGCAGGAAAGTCCCCCTCCGGATTGGATGCCGATGGTTCTGTTGACTTTGATTTCACTCGGTCTGACCTTCAGTGCTCTCGCCGGTCCTTTTCCCCGGCGGACCCTGATTTACAGTTTCAGTCCGCTTGCCGCTCTGTTTGTGGGGGTGGTTTTGCTGAGCCGCGTTCGGCCGCAGGAGCTTTTCCGGTTCCTCCGCTCCGGCCGTTTTCAGGGAGGGGTCGCCGTCTTTCTGCTCCTCTTCAGTCTGCTTTCATTGCAACGCTACCTTTCCCAGCAGCTGCTTCCGTTTTTGGCGCAGGCCCGACAATTGGATGAGGCGGCCGGAGGGGGAATTTATGATCTGCTGCTGCAAAAAAATCTTTCCACCCTGCCCCTGCGCAATGGCAGTCCTTTCGGACATCCCAATTACAACTCCGGTTTCCTGCTGCTGACCCTGCCGCTTCTGGGCTACGGCATCTTCTTTCCGGCCGGGAAATTTCTCCGCGGACTCTCCCTGACGGCGCTGGGGCTGGGACTCACGGTTCTGATCAGCACCCAAAGCCGGAATGCCCTGCTGGGTCTTGGGGTGGCAGTGGCGATGGCGGTCTGGTGGAATCACTTGCAGCGGAAACGCACGCTGCAGATTCTCGGTGCTCTGGCCGCAGTGGGGGGCATTCTTCTTTGGAGCGTTCCCCGCTTTCAGCAGATGCTGACTTCCGTATCCCCGGCCCGTCAGGGCATGTGGCAGGCGGCCTGGCTTACCGGATTGCGGTATTTTCCCCTGGGAAGCGGAGAGGGACTGACCCCGGAAATGCTGCAGCTCTTTTCCCCGCAACTGTCTTCCATCTGGGATAATTCGATTCAGTTTCACCACACCTGGCTGCATCTCTGGGCGGTGGGCGGGGTTTTGGCGGCGGCGGGCGTGCTGGGATTGACGGTCTGGATTCTGATCCGGGTGCTGTTTTCCTCTTCACAGGAGACGGAAACCCGCCGTCTTGCTACCCCCTCGGTCATGGCGCTTTCCGCCAGCTTTATCCTCTTCTGGGCCGATTACCAACTCGATCTCCTGCCGGTTTCGCTGTTGCTGTTTGCGCATGTGGCGCTGTTATCCGATTGCACCGGAAATCCCCGGAAGCTGAGCGGGTTGGCGGGGAAATTCTCCCGGCGAATATGGATACTTCCGGCCCTCTGCCTGCTGATCAGTGTCGGCACCCTGCCTGCCTCTCTGCGCTCACGTCAGAAAATCGATCAGGCCGGTCTCGCGGTTGAGCAGGGGGATCTTCCTGCGGCGGTTTCCGGATATCTCGCCGCGTATGAGACCGCTCCCGAGCCCTATTCCCTCAATATGGCCGCCGTGCTGCTTTCCGCAAACCCGGCGCAACGACGGGAGGCGATCACGCTTTTTGAAAAGTCTTTGGAGCTTTGGGAGTCGCAAATTCTGGTGCACGAATATCTGACGAGTCTGTGGATGCAGGAGGCCGCCGCCGCAGAGGACGGATCCGGACGCAGCCAGGCCTTGCAGAAGGCTTACATTCACGCAAAGCGGCGGACGGAAATTGCGCCCCGGCTTCAGGGCACCTATCTCGATTTGGCGCTGGTAACGCAGAAACTTTCCGGGCCGGAATCCGAAATCACTGGCGCCCTGCTTTTGGAACTCCTGAATCAGGGGGATCTGCTGTTTCCACAAATCTGGACGGCCCTCGGACCGCTGCAGGCCTACCGTGATCCGGTCTTTCAGGCACTGATGTGCCTGCAGGCTCCGGAGGATCCCTTGTTGCGGAACCGGATCCGATTTCTGCAGGGATTTTTGGAGCTTACCGGTCAGCTTCCCTCCGGAACCGGGTCCGCAGAAGTACAGCAGCAAACAGAACGGTGGATGCGGAACTCGCCCGCTTTTCAGTTGTTAAGTGCCGTCTGTGAGGCGGAGGAAGAGGAAAAAGTCCCGGCGATGAAGCGGCTTCTGGTCTACCTGTTTGAAGCGGAGGTTTCCGAGGGT
>JBMTJR010000003.1:0-22013 GCA_049438565.1 Kiritimatiellia bacterium | reverse complement strand
GATCCGGGTTCCGTCTTCACCGACAATCGGATTCTGTCCATACACCGCCAGGGCTTTGCTGAGCACGTTGTAGAAGTAGAAAAGACCCTGATTGCCCATACCGGGATTGGATTCCAGCGACCAGTGACGGATCGACCAGTCCAGCGCGGATTTGATCCGCGGATCATTCCGGTCCACATCCGCATAAATCAAGGAAAGCAGCCCCGCATAGGTCATGCTTCCAAAGGAACGGAAATACACGGTTCCATCGTCTGCCGTAATGGTTCCCGCTTTGCTCTCCTCGGGATGATAGGCGAAACCGCCTTTGTTTTCCGGATCGTCGGATACCCATTCCGCATCGTTGCTTTCTTTGCGGTTCTGAATCCGGCTGATGAATTCCTCTGCAGCTTTTTTATCGATCTCCGCTTTTTCGCCTTCGGTGCGGAAATCCTCGGCACTATCCGTGAGGGCCAGGCCCTCCATGGCAATGTAGGTGTTGGAAAGATCGGCATACACCCGTTTGGTGCTGGCGTCGTATCCGAATCCTCCATGATACACATCGCCTCCCAGATGCTGACCGGAGGCCACGAAATTGCGGGCTTTCAAAACCACCGGACGCACATCATCCCGACCGGTCAGATGCAGGGCCACCATGGAAATCGCGGTGTTGTAGTTGGATTTTCCGCCGCCTTTGAATTCCATTTTCGGTTCCACGTAAATCCCCCCGTTCTCCTGCACGTTGCTGAGCAGGTACTGAACCCCTTTGTCCACCGCCTCACTGTTGCGGGTGTCCCCGTTGAGGGCCATGGACCACACCGCAAAGGCGGTCAGCGCCGGCCATTCCGGTGAACTCCAGTATCCGGCGGGTTTCTGCTGGCTTTCCAGCCATTGCAGTCCTTTGCGGACCGCATCCTCCCCTTCACGGCGGAGCGATTCGGAAAGCTGAGCCTGTCCGGGCAGCTGCAGCGAAAGGAGGGCGAACATCAAAAGGGAATAAAAAGTTTTCATGGGGTGAAGGACTCCGGGGTTAAAAAAAGGATCAAAGTTAATACGTAAACCAGGGGAAAAAAGTTCAAAAGTTTTTTGGTTTATTTTCGGGGAGCGGCGCAGACTTTGGCGGGGGTAGCGGATCATAGCCGCTGCCGCCCCAGGGATGGCAGCGTCCCAGCCGCCGGACAATCAGCCACAGCGCTTTGGGCAGCGGATAGCTGTGCAGAGCCTGCAGGGCATAGCGGGAGCAGGTCGGATCAAAACGGCAGCCGCCCCCCAGCGGACCGGTGATCAGGTGCAGAACCGGCGAAAGGATCAGGCGGTAGAGATGAATCAGCAGCAGAAACGGCGAGGCCAGGATCCAGCGCAATGCCTTCACCACGCCACATCCAGCCGGACCAGATCCCCTTCCCCGGGCAGCGTTTTCAGCACCTCCGCCACGCTGCGGTCCATCCCCGGCAGAATGCGTTCCGGCTGAAGTTCGGCCAGGGGCTGCACCACAAAACGCCGCTCCGCCCAGCGGGGATGCGGCACAATTAGTCCCCCGGATCCGATCAGCTGATCTCCGTAAAAAATAATATCCACATCCACTTCCCGGGGAACGTTTTTGTCATCCGCATCCCTTCTGCGGCCCAGCGCGAACTCAACTTCGCCAATGGTTCTGAGCCAGTGCTGCGCATCCAGTCCCGTTTCCAGGATGAGAACCGAATTGAGAAATTTGAGGTGCTGATATTCCGCTTTCACGTCGACCGGTTCGGTCTCATACAGCGAGCTTTTGCCGACCAGCCGCGCATCCGCCTGTTCCAGCACCAGCCGGGCGGCCCGGCGGAGATTTTCAATTTTGTCTCCCAGATTGCTGCCCAGAGACAGGCCGACCTGCACCCGACCGCTCATCAGATGCCGTCCAGCCCCAGCACGTCATTCATACTGTACAGCCGGCCGGCAGGCCGATCCGACAGCCAGGCCGCCGCGCGCAGTGCCCCGATGGCAAAAGTTTCCCGGCGGGTGGCCCGGTGGGACAGATCAATCAATTCACCGTCCGCCGCAAAACGCACCGTATGATCCCCCACCACATCGCCGCCCCGGAGCGCATGGAATCCGATTTCTTTGGCCGGCCTCTCCCCCTCGATCCCGCTGCGGCCGTCCTTCTGCACCTCCGGCAGAACCCAGTCACTTCCCCGCGCGGCGGCCTCGCCAAGAAAAATCGCAGTTCCGCTGGGCGCATCTTTTTTCATGCGGTGATGCATTTCCGTAATTTCAATATCGTAGCCCTTGTCTTTCAGGGTGCGGGCGGCTTTCTCCACCAGACTGGCCAGCAGATTGACCCCCAGACTCATGTTGGGAGCGAACAGCAGCGGCATCTCCTGTGCCGCCTCCTCCAGTGCCTGAATTTCGGCCGGGGTAAGTCCGGTGGTGCCCACCACAGCGGATTTTCCGGCCTGCCGGAGCAGATTCAGCCGCTCTTTGATTCCGGTATGAAAACTGAAATCAATAAACAGATCCGCTTTCTCCAGCGCCTCCGGCAGACTGGCACTCAGCTTCACGCCACAAGGGGCCCGCCCCGACAGCACGCCGAGATCCTGACCCTGGGCCGGGTTTCCGGCCAGATCAATCGAACAGGCCAGCTGCAGTCCGGGCTCCCGACCCTCGAGCAGGCAGCCCGCGATCGCATGACCCATCCGCCCCGCTCCGCCAATGATTCCCACCCGCGTCATCAAAGCACTCCTTCACGGTTGAGCATTTCCTCCAGACGGATCCGGTTTTCCTCGGTCATGCTGCACAGCGGCAGACGGAACACCTCTTCTATCCGCCCCATCATCGCCAGCGCGGTTTTGATCGGCAGCGGATTCACTTCCATTCCCAGCAGGGCGCTGAACAGACTGTGGTTTTGCAGATGCAGGGTCCGCGCGGTGGCAAAATCGCCTTCCAGTGCCGCTTTCACGATGGCCACAACCCGTTCAGGAAAAGCGTTGGAGGCGACCGAGATCACGCCTTTGGCTCCCACCGAAATCATCGGCAGGGTCAGAGGATCATCGCCGGAGAGCACACAAAGATCCGGCTGCAGAGCCAGAATCTGGCTGACCCGGTCCACGGATCCACCGGCCTCTTTCACCGAGACGACTTTCGGATGGGCGGCGCAGCGCTGAATGAGTTCAATCGAAAGCGCTTTCCCGGCCCGGCCCGGCACATTATAGAGCACCACCGGCAGTCCCAGATCCGCCACGGCCATAAAATGCGCCAGCAGTCCGTCATCGGAGGGTTTGTTGTAGTAGGGGGTGACCTGCAGGGTGGCGTCGCAGCCCAGATCAATGGCGGCGCGGGTCAGTTCACAGGCCTCGCGGGTGGAGTTTCCTCCGGTCCCGGCAATAATCTGCACCCGGCCGCCGGCCCGTTTCTGCACCCGGCGGATGACGTCGATATGCTCCTCGTAACTGAGGGTCGGGGACTCCCCGGTAGTGCCCACCGGAACCAGGCCGCTGACCCCGCCTTCGATCTGCTGATCCACCAAACGCTCCAGCGCGTCGGTGTCCACCGATCCGTCCGTTTTAAACGGGGTGACAATTGCGGTATATACTCCTGAAAACATGGGTCAGTCCTGTAGTTTTTTCCGCATGCGCAGGCGGAGAGAATTCAGACGGATAAATCCGTGCGCGTCTTTCTGATCATAAACGGTATCCGCTTCGAAAGTGGCCACATCCTCGTCGTAGAGCGAGTTGGGCGAACGGCGTCCCACCACGGTGATGTTGCCTTTGTACAGCTTGAGGCGCGCCTCACCGGTGGTGTATTTCGCAGCTTCATCAACTGCGGCCTGCAGCATCAGCCGCTCCGGAGCGAACCAGTAGCCATTGTAAACCAGCTCGGCGTATTTCGGAGCCATGCTGTCCCGCAGGTGCAGCACTTCCCGGTCCATGGCCAGCTGTTCCACCGCCTCGCGGGCTTTGTAGAGAATGGTGCCGGCCGGCGTTTCATACACTCCGCGGCTTTTCATACCTACATAGCGGTTTTCCACCAGATCGATCCGGCCCACGCCGTGTTTGCCGGCGATCACATTCAGTTTCAGCATCAGGTCCAGCGGGGAAAGTTTTTCGCCGTTAAGGGACACCGCATCGCCTTTTTCAAAGCCGATGACAATCTCCTCCGCCTGGTCCGGGGCATCCTCCGGATCCACGGTCAGCATGAACATGTCTTTGCTGGGCGGATTCCAGGGATCCTCCAGCACGCCTCCCTCATAAGAAATGTGCAGCAGATTGCGGTCCATGGAATACGGTTTTTTGGCGGTGACCGGCACCTCGATTCCGCGCGAAGCGGCATAATCCATCAGCTCGGTCCGGGATTTGAATTTCCAGAAACGCCAGGGCGCAATCACTTCGATCGAGGGATCAAGCGCATAAGCGGTGAGTTCAAAACGCACCTGATCATTTCCTTTGCCGGTAGCGCCGTGCGCGATGGCGGTGGCACCGTGTTCATGCGCCACCTCAACCAGCCGTTTGGCGATGAGCGGACGCGCAATGGAGGTTCCGAGCAGATATCCGCTTTCGTACACCGCGTTGGCCCGGATCATGGGGAACACGAAATCTTTGGCGAACTCCGCGCGTACATCGTCAACAATACACTTCACCGCCCCGTGCTTGAGCGCCTTGGCCTCCATGCCGTCGAGTTCCTCCTGCTGACCCACATCGGAGGCATAACAGATAACTTCCGCGTCATACTCCTCCTGCAGCCACTTCAAAATGATAGAGGTGTCAAGCCCTCCGGAATACGCCAATACAATTTTTTTCTTCATAATCCTTTCCTGGTTACTCGTCTGAAAATTTCCATGCCGCGCAGGCATCGTCGATGATCCCCGCCGCCGCCCGGATCTGGGCCGCAGTGACATTCAGCGGCGGCAGCATACGGATGACACTACCCGCTGTGCAAACGGTTAGCAAACCCCGTTCCGTAAGAAGTTTTTCCAACCCTTTGGCCGGCCGGTCGATGACCAGTCCCTGCAGCAGTCCCTGACCCCGCAACGCGGTGACAAAAGGATATTTCTCCACCACCGGCGCCAGCTCCGCGCTCAGTAACTGCCCCATCTCCCGGGCGTGCAGACAGAGTTTCTCCTCCCGGAACACCTTGAGCACCGCCCGTGCCACCGCGCAGGCCAGGGGTTGACCGCCAAAAGTGGTTCCGTGACTGCCGGGGCTGAACACATCCTTGAGTTTCTCTCCGGTGACTACGGCGCCGATGGGGAAACCGCCGCCCAGGCCTTTGGCCAGAGAAATGGCATCCGGTTCAATCCCGTAATGTTTGTAGGCAAAACACATGCCGGTACGGCCGACGCCGGTCTGAATCTCGTCGATCAGCAGCAGCAGATCCTGTTCTTTGCACCAGGCCGCCAGGCCTTCGATAAAAGCTTTTTCCACCGGAACCACGCCGCCCTCGGCCTGCACCAGTTCCAGCATCACGGCCACGGTGGCCGGAGATTTCTGCGCTTTGACCGAATCCAGATTGTTGAAATCCGCATACACAAACCCATCCGGCAGCGGCGCAAAGCCTTTCTGGATTTTCTCCTGGCCGGTGGCGGTCAGGGTGGCCAGAGTCCGTCCGTGAAAGGAGTTCCGCATGGTGATAATTTCGTGGCGGCCCGATTCCGAACCCCATTTCCGGGCCAGTTTGATCAGCCCCTCGTTGGCCTCCGCCCCGGAATTGCAGAACAGAATTTTGCCACCCATGGTGATTTCCGAGAGTTCTTGGGCCAGAATCGGGGCATGTTCGTTGTAATACAAATTGGACACATGAAAGAGCTTCTCCGACTGCTCCTTCAGCGCCGCCACCATGGCCGGATGACAGTGCCCCAGCGCGGTGACCGCAATTCCGGAGACAAAATCGAGATATTTTTTACCCTCGGAATCCCACAAATATGACCCCTCTCCGCGCACAAACAGAATTTCCGGCGCGTAGTTGGGCGTATGATACTGAGCGTGGGCAGCGGCCACGTCCTTGGAGATGGAGGAGACTTGGGTCATTTTATCGGGTTTGAAAGGAAAAAGAGCCCGCCATGTAGCATAAGCAAGGCCGGGAAGTCAATCTATGAGCGCGGTTCCCGCAAGCCCGGGGCGCACCCCGGAATTGGTGACGCGGTGAAAATATAGCAATGTAAATAAACTATAGCCGCGAAGGGGCACGAAAATTTCAACCCCTATAGCCCCGTAATGAAACGAATACGAAAATGGGCTTCGTATTTTATGACCTCATTCAAGTGAACTGTTTCATAAAATTCACCTCGTCCTTTTGGATACGGAGTGTTTCAGAGCGGGGCTATAGGGGTTGAAATTTTCGTGCCCTTTCGCGGCAAACCAAAAAATATCTGGCTACGCTATTTTGAAAATGCTCTAAAAGGGTTGGGCATTCCTGCCCGAAAAATACACGGCGACGGCCTTGAAAGGCCATCCTCCGGGGGAAGCGTAACATCTCCATCCACAATTCCGGGATGCGCCCGCACGTCGGTCGCAAACCAATCCTGAAAGAGAAAAGACAGAAAGTGAGCGGCCCTGCGGGCAGTCCGGACTCAGTCTCCCGCCACAATTTCAGTTCCCACTCCCTGCTCGGTGAAGAGTTCCAGCAACAGAGAGTGCGGGAGGGAGGCATCGATGATGTGGGTTTTGCGGATCCCGGCTTTGATGGCCTTCACTGCGCCGGAAACTTTGGGCAGCATGCCGCCGGCGATCACGCCCTGGGCAATCAGATCCTCCACATCTTTGAGCGTCAGCGAAGAAATCAGCGTGGACTTGTCGCGGGGATCCCGCAGGATACCGGGCACATCCGAAAGAAAGACCAGTTTGCGGGCCTGCAGCTGACGGGCCATGGCACCGGCTGCGACGTCGGCATTGATATTGTACACCTGTCCGTTTTCATCCGATCCCAGAGGCGTGACCACCGGAACTTTTCCCGCCCGCACCGCCTCCAGCACCGGCTGCACATTTACCCCCACCACATCGCCGACAAAACCCCAGTCCAAAGGCTTTCCGGTCGCGGGATCTTTTCCGCTGTGGCGCACCACGTTGAAGATATACTGACCCTTGATTACCACCGCATGCGCCTGAAAACGCTCCAGCACTTCACAGACCTGCGCGTTCACTTCTCCGTTGAGAGTGCGCTCCACAATCGAGATCGTCTCTTCGTCGGTGACCCGCAGTCCATTGACAAAATTCGGAGCAATGCCCGCCTTGTTCATTTCCCGGGAAATCGCTTTTCCACCGCCATGCACCACCACCGGCCGCAGTCCAATAATCTCCATAAACGCGATGTCCCGCAGGATATCGGCATAATCCGCCTCGTCGTCGAGCAGGGAGCCGCCGAACTTGACCACCATGGTCTCTCCGCGGAAGGCCTGGATGAAGGGCATGGCTTCGATGAGCACGGAAGCTTTCTGAATGGCGTCTTGAATCATGATAAGAAGTTTCGGATGAGAAGGGGCTTTTCTGTAACATACCCGATGCCCCTGCGTCAATCTCAGGCCCGTGGCGGCTGGGGAAGAGGGTGCATCCCGGAATTAGTGAAGATGCCCGATTTTAATCGTGATCCTAATCGTGATCGTGATCGAAAATTCCGATTACGATTACGACCAGGATTACGATCAGGAGGAATCCGCACGGGAAATGATCGCATCTTTCACCAATTCTGACATGCGCCCTGGGGAAGCCCCCGGCTAGGCCCAGAACTCAAACTTTCCGGACCACAGCACGTAAACCCCCAGCAGTCCATTGGTGAGCGCATGCGCATAACTCACAGCCCAGATATCGCGGGTTTTCCGGTAATACGCACCGTAGAGCAGACCACAGAGCAGGCCCGCAATCCAGCGCTGATGGATGGTGGCAAACATCAGCGATGCAATCCACAGACTCCGGTTCGAGACCCGGCCCGGATCCACTTCCAGAAAGTTTTCCTTTTCCACCCAGCGGGTGAGCCAGCTGCGCCAGAAAAACTCCTCAATCACTGCAATCACCAGCGCGGAGCCCAGCAGACGGGTCAGGGCAAAAAACCATCCGTCCGTTTCCGGCGCGTAACGAACCCGCTCCAAAGGAGGCGCCATCTCCCAGGGCATCTGGGTGCCCACGGTCAAATAGGCCCGGTGAAAACTTTCAAAACGGGAAAAGAAATCGGTTTCCGGGGCAATCCAGAACAGGAACACGACCACGCCGATGAGAGTGGCCGAAGGAAGATGTTTGAGTTTCAGCGGAGGATAGGACCAGCGCCAGGGCTTCAACCAGAGAAACAGGGCCAGACAGGCAAAAGAGCGGACCGCATATTTCCAGCCGGCCGGATCCCCCAGGAGCTGCATAAAAAAGATCCAGGCCACAAACGGCACCACGTGCGAAATCCATGCACTGCGCGAGTCGGGAGTGGATTCAGGGAGAGGGCGTTCAGCAGGTTCAGTCATAAGGACTGGTTTACGTGATGCCCGGGTTCTGGCAAATAAAAAACGAGGCCCTGCGAAATGCGCAGGGCCTCGTTCCAAACAATGGAGAGAGTTGTTTTTTATTCCAGGGCCGCAGCCGTCTCCTCTGCTTTCAGGTTATCCGCTTCAATCTTTGCCTGATTATCCAGCCAGGTGTGAATAAGCGTCCCGTGGTTGGGGATTCCATCCCGATCGTTCATTCTTTCCGTATGGGTGGAGTCCACCGTGACGAAGATGATGATTTCATCCTGAACTTTCTGCGTGGAGGTATGGGTAAATAAATATTTTCCAATAATGGGCAAATCCCCAAGTAACGGAATCTTTTTCACATTTTCCTGATCCTCGGTCTGGGTCAAACCGCCGATTGCCACCGTTTTGCCGGACTCAACCGCAAATTCGGTCCGGATTTTGCGGATCTGGGTAATCGGAAAAGAGGTTCCCGCCTCCCCCACGGTTTTTTCACCAATCAGACGGCTCAGCTCCGGAATGATATTGACCGTGATATTCTTGTCGGTGCTGATCGTGGGAGTGACTTCCAGTTTGACCCCGATTTCAATAAATCCATCCAGAACATAGGCAAAACTGCTGGCGTTGTCCCCTTGGGGAATCGCACGCACATTGGGTTCATTCCGGCCCACATGAATGGTCGCGGTTTCACCGTTCGCCACCAGCATTTTGGGATTGGAGACAATTTTAGTTCCGTCGAGCTGCTGCAGCGCACTCAGGGTGAGGGCAAAATCATCCGCACTGAGCACCGCCTGTTTGGTGACAATCTGCTCCATGGTGGGAACCGAGGTGATACTGCCATTCTCTGCGTCAAAGGACGTAAAGTTGGACCCCCGTACGACCCCGTCAAACGAGGAGGTATTGGTGAGACCCACGCTTTCATTCCCCCCGGTCGTGATTCCTGGAAGAGCCAGGTCCGTTTCCCTGGTACTGGTGGACTGATTCGCACGGGCCCGGGTGGTGGCCAGCACCTGCGCATCCTGACTGGAACGGGTATCCACCCGCTCATATTCTGAACTCAGGCCGGTTGCACGGACTGTATATCCCTGAAGGACCTGCCAGTTGATGCCCAGATCCTTGATCGCGGAGTCGTTCAGCTCCACAAATTTGGCTTCGATAAATACCTGACGACGTGGCTGGTCCACAATTTTCACCAGCCGTTTGATTTCCTGAATCCGTTCCGCGGTTTCACTGATAATCAGCACATTCGTCTGCGGCAAAGGGGTCACACTGGCATTCGAGGAGGTGATCAGACTTTGTACCGCCGGCAATGCCGCCTCTGCGGTAATGAACTGGAGATCCAGCGTTTCGGTGGCCAGCGGTTCCGCCGCCATCTGATCCCGGGTGGAAATGGTGTAGATGCCTGATTTGCGTTCCACCAGCACATAACCCTTGTCCGCCAGAATCACATCCAGCGCCTCCTGCCAGTACACATCATTCAGATTGCCGCTCACCAGCTCGTTCATTCCTTCCGGAATGATAATGTTGGCGCCGGAAGTCTGGGCGAAAATCCGCACCATATCGGCAAGTTTCACGTCTTCATAAGAAAGCGTAATCAGTCCGCTGCGGGTGTCATCGCTTCCCCGGATTTCCAGTCCATCCACCTGTACCGCCTCTTCCAGATTGATGGCCGGCACGGAAGTCGGGTCGGACATTTCTTCCTCCGCAGCCTCCTCCAGCACAACCTCCGGCACCATTTCGGCTTCCGCACTCTCCTCCACCGCATCCTCTTCGGCAACCGCGCTCTCCACCATCTCCGGTGCCGGCAGCTCCTCCACCTCCGCAGCGGGGGTCATTTCAATTTCCGACAGAATCCGATCCACTTCCGCGGTCGAATCCTCCTGCGCCTGCACAAACGGAAAGGCAAGAAGCCCGGTGATTAGTAAAAAGGAGAGAAGGATCTTCTTCATGTCATTTCCTGGGTTGGTTGTGGAGGGGGGACGCCGCCCGGTGCGCCTCCAATTCAATATTATCAGAGGTTAAACTTAAAATTTCCAGACGGTACAGGTTTCCCTCCACCTGCACGGACAGCATATCCCCGGTGGTCACCCATTTTTCTCCGACGTAAGCGTAAATCTTGTTTCCGGCAATCATGGTGCCTTTTCGTTCCAGACTCTGCCGGATCCGTTCCGATTCTTTCCGGGCCAGCTCCCGCAACTCGTCGTCACTCAACTCCCGTCCGACCTTCGGGGCCTGCACCTGCGGCTCCACCACCGGAACCGTCTCCCGCACCCCGCCGGTGTATCCGATCGGCCAAAAGGGATCGCGTCCCTGCGCCCACAGGGGGAGGAGGGAGAAGCCAACGATCAGCAAGGGTGAGAAAATTTTCATTCGCGGGAGGCTTTCGCCTGTTGTTCAATCCAAATCTTGTCTGATTCTAAGCGAAAAACGGGCCATTCGAGGATTAAACTGATATTATGGTTCTCCGGATCCTGTTCCGACGCATTAATCTGCATATTTGCCACCGAACAATAGGGAAATTTTTGCTCAATCAAATTTAATATTTTTTTCAAATTCTCAAAACTGGTTCTGAATTCCACCTCCACAGGATAAGGAATCCACATGGGGATGGAGTCCGGATTGAAGTCCTGTCCGGGTTTCAAGGGCACAAAGCGGGCACCGCGATGCTCCCGAACCGAAAAAAGAACGCCCACAGATTCCGCCACTTCGGTTAAATTCTCCAGAGCCCAGCCATAGCGTCCGCTGTCG
This sequence comes from Kiritimatiellia bacterium, assembly GCA_049438565.1. Classification (GTDB taxonomy): domain Bacteria; phylum Verrucomicrobiota; class Kiritimatiellia; order SS1-B-03-39; family UBA6053; genus UBA6053. Next base: position 10,891 of record JBMTJR010000003.1, on the reverse strand, counting down.
GGAGGGAGCTGTTCCTGCACAATTTTGAGAAGCTGCTGTGACTCCTTCCGGGTTTTGGCCCGGATCCGCGCGTCCCGCTCCAAAAGCAATTCACCCCGGCTCAGCTCCGTGGCCAGCTCATCAATGATTTTCTCCGCCGCCTCCGCACGTTTCTGGGTCGGCTTCACCAGCAGGTTGGAGGTAATCATGATCAGCGTGAACGCGCCCCCCACCGCCAGGATGAGCATCTGCTTCTGCTCTTTGGTCATTTCCGCAAAATTCACGGCTTCACCTCCCGGTCTTTCAGGCGGATCGAATAGGTGAACCCAGTGAGCCCCGAAGGTTGCCCCTCCGCATCCAGCATGATCACGGGATTGTCCAGTCCCACATCCTCAATGGGCGAGGGAGGATTCTTCGCCTCGGCCAGATTTCGACGGTATTCGGGCAGAATCCTCTGCGGACGCTCCGAACGGAGGATTCCACGGAGGGTAATCGTAACCTGGCGTTTGACGGGGAAATATTTCCCATCCCCCCCTCCGGGCGTCTGATCCCGCAAGCCTTCCATTTTCTCATCAAAGAAAAAACGGGTGAACTGAATATTCTCGGGTTCGACCGGCGACTGCTCCACCAGAAAATCCAGAATCTCCGGCCAGGGATGACCGGAGTGGGACCAACCCTGCAGCGTGTCCAGTCCGCGCTGCAGGCGGATACTTTTGGTGTTCAGCGCTTTGGCCGCCTCCACATCTTTCTCAATCCGATCCCAGGTCGATTTGATGCGGTCGCCCTCCGCGGCTTTGGCCCGCAGCGACTGAAAGCGCATGCCCATCATTCCCAAAACCAGAATCACCGCGCCCAGCCCCACCAACTTCAGTGCCGGCGGCACCGAGGCAGGACTGTGATAGGTGATTTCCGAGTTCTCCAACAAATTGATATAATGATTCATGCGTTCACCGGAAGTACTGCGAGGGCGGCACCCACCGCGGGAGAAAACATACTTTCCACTCCATAAACCCCTTTGGGATACGAGCTGATTCCATTGGCCTCAAAGGGATTCCACACCTGCGGCTCCACTCCCATGATTTCCGAAAGTGTAAAGCTCCAGTACGGCGAATAACTCAGTCCACCGGACATATACACTTTCTCAATCCGGCTGTTCTCATTCCGCTCCACGAACTTGCAGGAAATCGAAATTTCCTGGGTCATGGTGCTGATCGGATCCAGCGACTGATCCAGCAGCGGATTGGCATCCTCAAACAGAACCGTCAGCGCGTCGTCCTCATTGATATTGAGTACATCCTGAATCCGGCGCTGAATATAGACCGATCCGTGGTCAAATTTACGCACCAGCCGCAGAGCACCCCCGAGGAAAAAACTTACAAACAATGAGGAGGCTCCCGCTTCAATATAACAGACAATGCCTTCCGTTTTCTGAACCGCGTCCGTGTGACTGAAACTGTTCAGCGCAGAAAGTCCGGCAATCTCCATCGAAATCAGACTCGGATGGTGCGTTGCAAACAGCCGGCGCACGTTCTGAACCTCCACTTGAGGGATCGCCGCTGCCAGCACTTTATGATCCAAGGCCTCTTTTCCGCGCTCCACAATCGAATATCCCACCCGGAACTCTCTTCCCAGACTCAGCGATTTTCCCACCCGCTGCTGAATCGCCCGCGCATCATTGAGGTTGCTGGAAATAAACATAAACCTTACGTAGCAGTCCTTGCCCGTCACCGCCGCACCCACATACGGCGCATTGAGTTTCTTCGGGATATTCAGTTTGATTTCCCCTTCCATATCCTCCAACTCAAAGGGGGGCATCACATCCGCATCCACCAGCTGCAGGGAATTCCCGGTTTTCTTCAGCCGGACCAGCTTGGTGCTGGTCGATCCAAAGTCGATTCCCAGCACGTCTGTGATTTTCGGGGGTTGTTCTTTTGATTTTGTAGCCAAATTGTTCTCCAGAATCCTTCTAAACGTTTCCGCAATTCCCGGGCAAACATCAAGACCGGAGTTACATCAATTCGGACCAACTTTTACCTTCTCCAGCCTTTCAAACCAGGAATGAAGCGGATTTCATACCAAATCACCGCCGCCGGGGATTTTCTGCCGCCTGCTGCATGCTCAGACAGTGCAGCGATCCTCCTTCGCGGATCAGCACTTCACTGGGAATCCCCAGCACCTCACGTCCGGGAAAGAGTTCACGCAGACAGCCCAGCGCCCGGTCATCCTCCTCCGGCTGCGCGTAGGTGGGCACCAGCACCGCCTCATTCAGTATCAGAAAATTCGCATAAGTGGCCGGCAGCCGCTCCCCGTTTTTCCACAGTGCCCGGGGATGCGGCAGCGGCACCACGGTCAGTCTTTCCCGCAGCTGCTCCAGATTCCGCTGCAGCACCGCATAATTCGGATCGGAGGCTTCGCAGAGCGAACTCACCACCACCTCATCCTCCACAAAGCGGCTGATGGTGTCGATATGTCCGTCCGTATCGTCCCCGATCAAACCCTCCTCCAGCCAAAGGGTCTCCTTGACCCCCAGGTATTCCGCAAAACAGGCCTCCGCCTCTTCCGGAGTCCAGCCCGGATTCCGGTTTTTATTCAGCCAGACCGAACGGGTGGTGATCATCAGCCCCGAACGGTTCACTTCAACCGCCCCGCCTTCTCCGAAGTTCGGAACCCGGTGCCGGACCCGCTTCCGAAGTTCGGAAACCCGGGCCGGAACCGCGTCATCATCGACCCAGGGAGAAAATTTGCCTCCCCAGGCATTGTACTGAAAATCCACAATCTCGGTTTCTCCGTTTTCATTCAGCACAAACAGAGGGCCGTGATCCCGGCACCACGCATCGTTCACCGGCCAGTCATGGAACTGAAATGCCTTCAGATCCGCCCCAGCCGCGGCCAGCCGGGTCCGGGCGGCGGACTGCCACTGCGAAGCACAGATCATTTCCACCGGCTGATAGCGGCTCACCGCCGCGGCAAAATGGGCATAGGCCGTCTCCGCCGCCTCCCGGCAATCCGCCCAGGTGAGAGGATTGCCCGGCCAGGTCAGCCACAGCGCGGTCTGCGGTTCGTATTCTGCGGGCAGTCTGCGTTTCATAACGGTTTTTCCGCAAATCGATGCATGATGCCGGCATAGGCATCGATCCGGCGGTCCCGGAAAAACGGCCACATCCGGCGGTGATCCTCCATGGCCTTCAAATCGCAGTCCGCAAACAGAATCTCGGTGTCCGTTTCTCCGCCCTCCGCCAGCAGCGTGCCGGTGTAATCGGCGACAAAGCTGTGCCCCCAGAATTCAGTTTCGCCTTCCGTTCCCACCCGGTTCACCGCCGCATAATAACAGCCGTTTGCCACCGCCTGCCCCTCCTGCACCCGCTGCCAGGCCCGCAGCTGACCCGCCCCCAGTGCCGCTTTTTCCTCCGGCAGCCAGCCGATGGCGGTGGGGCAGAAAATAATTTCCGCACCCGCCAGCGCGGTGAGCCGGGCCGATTCCGGATACCACTGATCCCAGCAAATGATCACGCCGATCCGTCCGTGGGCAGTGTCCCAGGCCCGGAATCCCTTGTCCCCAGGGGTAAAATAGAATTTCTCCTCAAATCCCGGATCCTGCGGAATGTGCATTTTGCGGTAGGATCCCAAATATGACCCGTCCGCATCCAGCACCGCAGCCGTATTGTGGTAAAGCCCCGCCGCCCGGCGCTCGAACAGCGAAAGAATCAGCACCACCCCGAGTTCGGCGGCCAGCTTCTGAAAACGCGCGGTGGTCGGACCCGGAACCGGCTCGGCCAGATCAAACAGGGAGGGATCCTGGGTCCGGCAGAAATAAGGAGTAAGAAACAGTTCCTGGGTGCAGATGATTTTCGCGCCGCCCGCCGCCGCCCGGCGGATCAGATCCTCGGTGTGCGCCGCCGCAGATTCGGCAGTGGGAAATCCAGTGGTCTGGAGACAGGCGATTCTGGTTGATTTCATCGGACTTCCGCTATCACATCCCTCCGTGGAATAAAAGACCCAACTCTATGCCCCGGTCTTCCAGAGCAATGTAAATAAAACTGTAGCCGCAAAGGGGCGCGAAAATTTCAGCCCCTATAGCCCCGTAATGAAACGAATAAGGAAATGGGCTGCGTATTTTATTACATCATTCAGGTGAACTGTTTCATAAAATTTACCTTTTCCTTTCGGATGTGAAGCGTTTCAGAGCGGGGCTCTAGGGGTCGAATTCTTTTGTGCCCCTTCGCGGCAAAACAAAACAATATCTGTCTAAGCAATTTTTAAAATGCTCTAGAAACTGGACGCGGGGCATCCCTGCCCCGGTCTTTTACAAACTGGACGCGGGGCGTCCCCGCCCCGGCAGACTGCCGCAGGATCAGTCTCCGCTCTTCGAGCGAGGACCTGACACGTGCGGCAGCTCCAACTGGACCCTGATTATCCGATCAACTTCCGCACCACCTCCGCCACATGGGCGGCGGTCATGCCGAGTTCAGACATCACCACATTTCCCGGCGCGGAAATTCCGAAGCGGTCAATGCAAACCGTGGTGCCGTCCAGTCCGACATATTTGCCCCAGGTGGCGGAAACGCCCGCCTCCACCGCCACCCGGCAACGGCAGGATGCAGGCAGGACACTTTCAATATAGTCGGGGGACTGACGGTCAAAGCGCTCGAAACAGGGCAGCGAAACCACCCGGAATCCTTCTCCCAGCTCTTCCGCCGCGCCCAGCGCATGTTGCAGCTCTGATCCGGTGGCCAGCAGGATTCCTTTCAGCTCCCCGCTTGCTTTCCGGGCAATGTAGCCCCCTTGGAGTACCCCTGCGCGGCGGTCCGATACCGGCACTGCATCGTTTGCCGGCACATTCTGACGGGTAAGAATCAGCGCGGTCGGACCCTCTGTGCGCAGCAGCGCGGCTGCGAATGCGCCCGCGGTCTCCTCCGCGTCCGCGGGACGGATCACATCCAGATTGGGGATCACCCGCAGCCCACTCACGGTTTCCACCGGCTGATGGGTCGGCCCGTCCTCTCCCACTCCCACCGAATCGTGAGTCAGGATATAGATTACCGGCAGATGGGAAAGCGCCGCCAGCCGGATGGACCCGCGCATATAATCGGCGAACACCAGAAAGGTCGCGCCGCTGGGACGGAAAATTCCGTCATACGCGATGCCGTTGCAAACCGCGCCCATGGCGTGTTCCCGGATTCCAAACCAGATGTTGCGGCCCTGATACTCCTCTGCGGAAAAATCGCCGGCGCCTTTCATGTAATTTTTGGTGGATCCGTAAAGGTCAGCGGATCCGGTGACCAGATGCGGCACTTCTTTGGCCAGCGCCTGCATCACCACCCCGCCGGAGGCCCGGGTGGCCGCTCCGGTGCCGGGCTCAAATTCAGGAATCCGGCTCAGGAGATCCTCCGGAATCCGGTTCTGCACCCCGGCCTCGAGTTCCGCAGCCAGCCCGGGATTCGCCGCAGTCCAGTCGGCAAAGGTTTTTTCCCAGGCCTGCGCCGCCGCATGTGCCGCATCCGCCCGTTCGGCGAAGAAGGCTTTCACTTCAGGGGAAATAAAGAAACGCTCCTCCGGAAGTCCGAGCGTCTTGTGCGCCTCATCCGCAAATTTTGCACCGCCCTCGCCGTGTCCGGCTGCTGTGCCCTCCACCTGCGTGATGCCTTTGCCAATCACGGTTTTGGCAATAATGACTTTGGGCTTTCCATTCTCGGCATTTTTGGCCGATTCCAGGGCCTCGCCCAGCGCCTGCAGATCATGACCGTCCACCGTGACCGCGTCCCATCCCTGCGAAACAAAATACGCCGCCGCATCCTCGCTCTGGGTGCGGTCCGCCATGGCGTCCAGGGTCACATCATTGGAATCATAAATCAGGATCAGGTTGTCCAGTTTCAGATGTCCGGCCAGCGAAACCGCCTCCCGGCTCACGCCCTCCTGCAGACATCCGTCCCCGTGCAGCGCCACCACATGGTGATCGAACAGGGTGATCTCCGGGGTATTGAATTTTGCCGCCGCCATTTTTCCGGAGAGAGCATAGCCCACTGCATTGCCGATGCCCTGTCCCAGCGGACCGGTGGTCGCCTCCACTCCGGGGGTATCGCCGAACTCCGGGTGACCCGGCGTGGCGGAGCCCAGCTGACGGAAATTCTTCAGCTCCTCCAGCGGAAGATCATAACCCGCCAGATGCAGCCAGGAGTAGAGGAACATCGATCCGTGCCCCGCAGACAGCACAAAGCGGTCCCGGTTCAGCCACTTGGGATTTTTCGGATCGAAACGCAGCCCGCCGTTTCCAAACAGAACCGCACCAATCTCCGCACTGCCCAGTGGCAGTCCGAGGTGCCCGGAGGAACAGGCGGCCACGGCATCAATGGCCAGCCCCCTCGCCTGGTTTGCGGCTTGGCTCAGAATGGAAAAGGTGGAATCTGTGGTCATGGTCTCTTGTTGTTTTAGATGTATTGATTGAGAATGGACTCAAACAGCTCCTGTTTTCCACTGATCTGTTTGGGTTCACCCAGTTCGGACCCGATCGCGGCCAACTCCGGAAGGCTCAGTTTTCCGGCCTCCAGTTCCGCACCTTTTCCCGAATCAAAAGACGCATAGCGGTCGCTGCGCAGTTTCAGATAAGGGGACTGGGTGAGAATCCGGTCTGCCACGGTCAAAGCGCGGGCAAAGGTATCCATCCCCGCCACATGTGCAATAAAAATATCTTCCAGATCTGTGGAATTGCGACGGATTTTGGCGTCAAAGTTCACGCCGCCCCCCTGCAATCCGCCCGCCTGCAGGAACACCAGCATCGCCTCCACGGTCTCCAGCAGATTATTGGGGAACTGATCGGTGTCCCAGCCGTTCTGATAATCCCCGCGATTGGCATCCACACTTCCCAGCATTCCGGCATCCGCCGCCACCTGCAACTCGTGCTGGAAGGTGTGCTGGGCCAGGGTGGCATGATTGACTTCGATATTGAGTTTGAAGTCGTCCTGCAGTCCGTGCGCCTGCAGAAATCCGATCACCGTGGCCGCATCGAAGTCGTACTGATGTTTGCTCGGTTCCGCCGGTTTGGGTTCAATAAAGAAATTTCCTTTGAAGCCCTGACCGCGCGCGTAATCCCGGGCCATGGTCAGGAATTTCGCGAAATGGTCCAGCTCCCGCTTCATATCGGTGTTCAGCAGGCTCATATAGCCTTCGCGTCCTCCCCAGAACACATAGTTCTCTCCGCCCAGGGCAATGGTCGCATCCAGCGCATTTTTCAGCTGCGCGGCCGCGTAGGCCATGGTGCCGAAATCCGGATTGGTGGCCGCCCCGTTCATGTAGCGGGGATTGCTGAACAGATTGGCGGTCCCCCACAGAAGTTTCACCCCGGAGGCGGCCTGTTTCTGCTTCGCATATTCCACGATAGCTTCCAGACGGCGGGTGGACTCCGCAAAACTGTCGCCCTCCTCCACCAGATCAAAATCATGGAAACAGTAAAAGGGCGCACCCATTTTGGTCATGAACTCAAACGCGGCATCCATCTTGTGTTTCGCCCGCGTGTCCGCATCCGCCCCTTCGTTCCAGGGAAACACTTTGGTGCCCGGACCAAAAGGATCCGCTCCGGTTCCGCAAAAGGTGTGCCAATAGGCAATGGCGAATCGGAAGTGCTCCTTCATGGTCTTTCCGGCCACTACCGCATTTTCATCGTACCATTTGAAGGCCAGCGGATTGTCGCTGTCCCGGCCCTCATAGCCGATTTTTCCGATGCCTTTGAAATATTCTTTGTCGCCAGTTACGATGCTCATAGGGGGTCTCCAGGGGTTGGTTTGTCAATTAAGTGGACCCAGTATCCCGGATTCGGGAGAAAAATACCTTGAGTATCCTCTCAAATACCCGCACAATCTTCCCATTATTCAAACCACCCACATTGCTTTCGGAAAAGACTATTTTGGACCGCATGGTTTCCCTCTTGCGGTCCGGAGGGTGCGCACAGATGCGGCACATACCCCCTCCCACCCGCACGATTTAACCGAAGTGGAGCACCAGCATGACTTCTGCGAGCTGACCATTGTCAGCCGCGGCTCCGCCATCCACAATCTCGAGGGCGGCGAATCTCCGGTGACCGCCGGCGACGTGTTTCTGCTTCAGGGTCAGCAGCGTCACTTCTTTCACAGCCGCCGGGATCTGGATCTGGTGAATATCATGTATGACCCCGAGGCGATCGGTCTGCCGGAAAAGGAACTGCGCCGGATGCCGGGTTACTGTGCGATGTTTCTGCTGGAGCCCAGCTACCGCCGTCAGCACCGCTTCGCCAGTCTCTTGCATCTGAAACGGATTCCCCTCGCCCAGGTCGAACGCATCGCCGAGGAAATGGAAAAAGAGAGTACCCGCAAAGAACCCGGACACGAGGCCGCCCTGCAGGCCAAACTGCTGGAACTGATTGTGTTTCTCTCCCGGCTGTACATGCAGTCGGAAACCACCGAGGCCCAGGCCCTGCTCCGGGTGGGGCATGTGATCGGCTCTCTCGAACAGGACTATGCCAGGGACTGGACGCTGGAGGAGATTCTGCAGATTGCCCACATGTCCCGCAGCAATTTCATGCGCGTGTTCAAAAAGGCCACCGGGCAGCCGCCGATTGAATATCTGCTGCGGCTGCGCATTCAGGAGGCCATGAAACTGCTCACCCACAGCGACCGGAGCATCACCGAAATCGCCATGGATGTGGGTTTCAACGACAGCAATTATTTCTCCCGCCAGTTCCGCCAGGCCCTGGGTCAGTCTCCGCGGAGTTTCCGCCTCTCCGCCCGCGCAAAATAAAGCTCAAAGCATGGGCGCGATCACCAGTGCCACCACGCTCATCAGTTTAATCAGAATATTCAGAGAGGGTCCGGCGGTGTCTTTGAAGGGGTCCCCCACGGTGTCGCCGATTACCGCCGCATGATGCGCATCGCTGCCTTTTCCGCCGAAGTGACCGCCCTCGATATACTTTTTGGCATTGTCCCAGGCTCCGCCGGCGTTGGACATGAACAGGGCCAGCATCACGCCGGAAACCGTGACCCCGGCCAGCAGTCCGCCCAGCATTTCCGCCCCGCCGAAAAATCCCACCAGCACCGGAGTCACCACCCCCAGCAGAGCCGGCAGCACCATCTCCCGGATGGCGGCCTGGGTGGAAATATCCACGCAGCGGGCATAATCCGCCTTGCCCGATCCCTCCAGCAGTCCGGGTATTTCTTTAAACTGCCGCCGCACTTCGCCGATCATGGCGAAAGCCGCCCGGCCCACCGCCGCCATGGCCATGGAGCTGAACAGATAGGGCAGCATGGCTCCGATAAACAGTCCCACCATCACCAGCGGATCGGTGATGGAAATGGTGTCCAGCCCCACCGTGGCGCGGAAGGCCGCGAAGAGGGCCAACGCAGTGAGGGCCGCCGAACCGATGGCGAACCCTTTGCCGATGGCCGCGGTGGTGTTTCCCACCGCGTCCAGTTTGTCGGTACGCTCCCGCACTTCCGGGGCCATTTCCGACATTTCCGCAATCCCCCCCGCATTGTCCGCAATTGGACCATAGGCATCCACCGCCAACTGGATTCCCGTGGTCACCAGCATGCCCAGCGCCCCGATGGCGATTCCGTACAAACCAGCAAAGGCATTGGCGCAGATGATTCCCGCCACGATAAACAGCACTGGCAGTGCGGTGGAGGCCATGCCCACTCCCAGTCCGGAAATAATATTGGTGGCGGCACCGGTCTGACAGGACTTGGCAATTCCCTGCACCGGACTCCGCGCGTCCGAAGTGTAGTATTCGGTGATGATCCCGATGGCGACCCCGGCAATCAGTCCGCCGGCTGTGGACATAAACAGATTCACCCACACCTCCGGAAGCAGCCAGTAACAGATCGGGGCCGTCAGGGCCAGCATGGCCGCATTGGTGCCGAAGGTGCCAAGGTTGAGAGCGTGCTGCGGATTGCCTCCTTCACGGGTGCGGACCAGAAAAGTCCCGGCCACCGAGAGCACCACGCCCACCGAAGCGAGCAGCAGAGGGAGGAGCACCCGGTTGATTTCTCCCGAGGCCGCTCCCAGCACCATGGCCCCCAGCAGACAGCCCACGTAGGACTCAAACAGGTCGGCTCCCATTCCCGCCACATCTCCCACGTTGTCGCCCACATTGTCGGCAATCGTGGCGGGATTCCGGGGGTCATCCTCCGGGATTCCCGCCTCCACTTTGCCCACCAGATCGGCGCCCACATCGGCAGCTTTGGTGAAAATACCGCCGCCCACCCGGGCAAACAGGGCAATGCTGCTGGCTCCCAGCGCAAATCCGTTCAGGATGGGCAGCACCTGCGTTTTCAGCTCCGTCATTCCGCTTCCCAGCGCCCGGGTGTAGAGGAAAAAAAGCAGAGAAAGCCCCAGCAGACCCAGTCCCACCACGGTAAGCCCCATGACCACACCGCCGGAGAACGCGATCTGCAGTCCCTGATTCAGACCTTTGCGGGCTCCCTCTGCCGTGCGGGTGTTGGAAGCGGTGGCGATCCGCATGCCGATGTAGCCGGCCAGACCGCTGCAGAGCGCCCCCACCACAAAAGAAACCGCCACCAGACGGAGAGCACCCTGATTGCTCACCCCCAGCAGAACTGCCACCACCAGAACAAACACCGTAAGCACCTTGTACTCACAGCGCAGAAACGCCATCGCGCCCTCCCGGATCGCCGCGCCGATCTCCTGCATCTTTTCCGATCCGGGGTCCTGGGACAGGATCCAGCGACTCTTCAGGAAAGCAAACGCCAGGCCGAACAGACTGCAGCAGACCGCAAGCAGGGGTAAAAAAGAACTCATGGTATCTCCGGGTGGGATTAAGATTTTCCCTATCCGTAGACAGCTTTTAAAAATTTGTCCACCTGTTTTTGATCAGGGGGCGTCTTGGTTTTTAGGCAAAAAAGATGGCTTAAGAACCATCTGCATGGGT
>JBMTJR010000002.1:0-25971 GCA_049438565.1 Kiritimatiellia bacterium | reverse complement strand
GAAGGATTCCCGCAAAAAACACGATGGAATTAAAAAAGCGGTCCTGGGCCTGATAAATCCCGTGATCCACCTGATAAACCGTGCCCCAGAATGTCAGCACCGTGAGCCAGAGCAGGCAGGCCACCGTGAGGCGGATGGAGGCGAACATCATCAGCTTTTTCATTGGGCTCCTCCCGTGGGGGTCATGGATGCGGCCAACTGGAGGAAATCAATCTTGTGCGAAGCGACAATTTCAGTGGGGCCCATAAATTTGAGAAAGAGCGTGCGGGTGGGTTGCTGATAGATGGCGGCAATAATGCTCTGTTCCCGGCCGGCATTTCTGGATTCCTCCACCAGGGTCAGAAATTCAAAATGCATCTTCCCGTCCAGGTGCTGCAGATCGGAGGCACCCTGGGGATCCAGCCCCACCTGCCCGCGCCAGCGGGAGACATTGCTTTCCAGCGACCCGGCCGCCCCGGAAAGAGCAATCAACGTCACTACAGCTTCCGGCTGATCCGGTTCCGGATAAAATTCGGCAATCCGCAGACCGCTCCCCGCTTTTTCGACCCATTTCGGTGGAAGCTCCCAACTCAGATCCTTCACTTCCGGAGGCGGCGGCACCTCGGATTCCCGGCCTACCATGCTGGAGGGGCCCCTTGCGCCCGGCATCGGCGAAGTGCCTCCGCCCAGCGTGGGATGATCCGGTGGAAGATTGGCCAGAATGGGTTCCACGGACAACGGGGCGGCCCGCATCGGATCACTGGAAACCATCGGCGGCGTTTGCGGACGGGATCTCTCGGGAAGCTGCACCACCTCGACATATTCCCGCACCTCCACTTTCCCGCAGGCCAGAAAAAAGAGCGGCAAACATAAAATCGTTAAAAGTTTAACAGTCATAAGGACTCCAGAATAAGTGGCTTTGACGCTTAATCAAGGCACGCAGAGCGAAAAACCGCTTAACAAATTTTCTCCATGCCGCCCAAATAGGGCCGGAGAGCCTCCGGAAGCAGGATCGAGCCGTCTTCCTGCTGCCCCTGCTCCAGAATGGCCACCAGCAGACGCGGCAGCGCCACCCCGGAGCCGTTCAGCGTGTGCAGAATTTCAGGTTTGCCCTGTTCAGTCCGGTACCGGATCTTCATGCGGCGGGCCTGAAAATCCTCAAAATTACTGCAGGAGGACACTTCCAGCCAGGCCTCCTGACCCGGAGCCCACAGTTCGATGTCATAAGTCTTGGCAGAGGAAAAACCCAGATCCCCGGTACAGAGCGTGATGACACGGTAATGCAGGCCCAGTTTCTGCAGAACTTTTTCCGCATGGCTGGTGAGCAGTTCCAACTGGGCGTAAGAATCCTCAGGTTTACAGAATTTCACCAGTTCCACTTTATCAAACTGATGCAGACGGTTCATTCCCCGGGTCATTTTCCCGGCCGCGCCGGCCTCCCTCCGGAAACAGGGAGTGTGCCCGGTAAGGTTCCGGGGAAGTTCGCCCTCCGCAAAAATATGATCGCGGTACAGATTGGTCAGCGGGACCTCCGCCGTGGGAATCAGCCACAGGTTGTCCTCGGGAATCCGGTACAGTTCCTCGGCAAATTTTGGCAGCTGGCCGGTCCCGGTCAAGGCCTCGTCGTTCACCAGGTAAGGCGGCAGCACTTCGGTATAGCCGTGCTCGGAGGTATGTAGATCCAGCATAAAAGAGATCAGTCCCCGGCTCAACCGCGCTGCGGCCCCGGTCAGACAGGAGAATCCGGCACCGCTCAGGTTTGCGGCCCGCTCGAATTCAAAAATCCCCAGTGCCTCCGCCAGTTCCCAGTGAGGTTTGGGCGCAAAATCCATGGCCGGAGGCTCTCCCCAGCTTCGGATCACCGGATTGTCCGCATCCGAATGCCCGACGGGCACGGAGTCATGCGGAAAATTGGGGAGCGACAACAGTTGCGCCTCCAGCTCCTCCATCACCTTGGCTTTTTCTTTCTCCAGGGTGGAAATTTTTTCGCCGATTTCCCGGACCGCCGCCATGGCTTCGGAGGCATCCTCGCCCGCTTTCTTTTTAAGACCAATTTCCTTGCTGGACTGGTTGCGGGTCTGCTGAAGCTGTTCCAGCTCCGTAATCAGTTCACGGCGGCGCTCGTCACGGGCCAACAGTCCGATGACATCCACATCCAGGCCGCGGCTGGCCCATTTTGCTTTGGCGGTTTCGGGATGTTCTCTGAGAAATTTTAGATCTAACATGCGGACTCCACTACGGCAAAGCGATTGGATTGACAAACCAAAAGCCCCGCGAAGAGGGGGAAACTTCAGCCCGAAGCCGAATAGGCAGACCCGACCCCAGCGGGCCGCTTATTCCCCGTTGGGAAACCAGTTTTGAAGAATTTTGCGGCCGGAGTCGTCATTTTTCATTTCCTCCATCACCGCGTTGATCTGCTCCAGCAGAGCGGGATTGTTCTTGGAAACCGCCCAGGCCAGGGATTCGTTGTTCAGCAGCTCGGGAAAAGCCGCAAGTTCGGCTTCATTGTTGGCCGCAATCCACCAGATCACCGGCGCATCGTGAATGGCCATATTCACTTTTTTACTTTTCAGGGCCGCCACCAGCGCCTCTTTGCTTTCGAAGGTGAGAATTTTTCCCCGGGTGTAGGTGTTGGTGGCATAAATTTCCCCGGTGGTGTCTTTCACCACGCCGATAGTGGAATTCTGATGACGGATCACGCTGGGAACCAGGCCATTGGCGGCGAAATCGTTGCGGCGGAACAGGGCGGTCTGACCGGAGACCATGTACGGTTTGGTGAAGTTCACCCGGAACTCACGGATTGGAGTCACGGTCATGCCGGACATCACCACGTCAATCCGGTTGTCCTCCAGATAATCCAGCTGTTTGGACCAGGGAATCTTCACAAACACCGGTTCTCTTCCCAGCTCCGCACTGATTTTACGGGCAAAATCCGCTTCCACGCCAGCATAGCCTCCCCCCTGCTCAAAAATCAGCGGCGGAGAATCCGGAGTGATTCCCACCCGGAGCAGCGAAGGATCGGGTTTCGGCGTGGGTGTAGCACAGCCAGCGAAGAACAGAGCGCCAACAACAAAAGCAAAAAGGGATTTCATAACGTGGATATCATAGAGACGATAATATAAGCAGAAAAGCCGACTATGAGGAATTCAAAAAAGCCATTTTTAAATATACTTCCTTTCTCCGATTCCCTATCAAGGTCTTCAAAGATAAAGTTCAGGCCCCTGATGAATATTCCCTCCAGCTCTGCTTCGCCCCCTCTCGAAGGGATGATCCGCCAACAAAGAAGGAATAACAAAAAACGCATCCGTTTGATTCTTCATGCGGGGACCCCGAAAACCGGAACCACCAGTCTTCAGTCTTACATGCACCGTTCCCGTCTGGAACTTCTGAGGCGGGGAATATTATATCCCCGGTCAAATCACACAGATGCCGCAGGCCGTCTGCAACCGAAACACCAATGGATTGTAAACCATCTTCTCAGGGCTGAGACGGAAGCATGTGCGAGGCAAATAGCACTGTCGCTGCGTGAGCTACAATCCGACACACATACGGTCTTTTTTTCCACAGAAGGTCTCTTCAATCACTGGTGGGATTTCCCCGAAAAAAGCTTGGGATTTTTTCCGAAACTTTCCGATCACTTTGATGTAAAAGTATGGATTTGCTTCCGCGACCCCTGCGAATACTTCATGGCGTATTATAAACAATCGATGATCAATCCCCGGTTCCCCTCCGCACCGGATTGTTATGGTCATCAAATGAGTCCAGAAACCTTCCTGAAAGACCCCTGGTTTCTCAAAAGGCTGGATTACCTCGGATTTATTCAGCACGTGGAATCTCTGCTTGGCGCGGAATCTGTCGAAGCATTCCCCTACACCCGCGAACTCATTCCAGACACTTTGAAACGTTTGGGCATCCGGGGAATGGAGCAGGAATTTCCGCGGGAAAACCGCTCACTTGGAAATTTCGGTATGCAGATGCTGCTGAAATTGAATTCTCATTCGATCCCGCCAGATAAAAAATGGCTTGCGGTGGAAAAAATCAGGGAAATTGAAATGCTTTTGGATCCGGAGCCAGCGGATGAAATTTTTTCTGAAGATCTGCTTAAAAAGATTCGTACAGACACCCTCGACGGAATAAAAGTTATTGAATCGCGCTATGGCCGAAATTTCCACAGCCTTGAATGAGATGACTCAGACAACAGATCACGGACTCCCTTTCGCAATAATTGCAGGAATGGTCTTTACCTTGCTTTCCCGAAAAAGTCAGCAGCATCTCCCTTTGATCGGAGATGAAATCGAATATGCGGACAGAGGTCAATCTGCAGACCCCTACGCTCCCCACCCTTTCCTGCGGGTCCCCCTGATGCCCTGGCTCGCACGGATTTCAGCCTGCTTCCACCATCCCATTGACGCGATGCGGTTGATGATGCTGTTTGTGAACACCGGAACGTATATGCTTACCGTTTATGCGGCCGGGATCATGTACGGGGACAAGGCATCTCTGACAGCGGGAGCCCTTCTCATGGTGATGCCTGAGAGATTCTGGATGAGCAGCCGATTTTGGCCGGAGGCACTCATTGGATTGTGGCTGGCAACCCTTCCGATCATTTTTCTCCGGGAGGATCCTCAGTGGATTCCCGCATTGCTTTGCGGGGTCATCGCCCTGTTTGCATCGCTCACCCGTATTGAACAGATCCTGCTCTCTCCGGGCCTGCTGATGGTTTGGTATCTTCGGGAAGGCTCGGTTCCTGTCTGGGTTTGTGTTTGGATTTGTGCTCCAGTCCTCTTGGGACATGCGTTGTGGACCCTTCATAACTTTGTGAAGTACCGATTGCCGCTTCCGGACAACACCTGGTGTTTTAACCTGACCGTCATGCAGAGAGAGTTACAAACCGACCCCGGCAACCATAAAGGAATTCAGTCCTGCGTTCTCAGTTCCGTCCCTTCCTGGCAGAGTCGTTCGGACCCATCCGGAATATCCTCCGCGGGAAAAACCCTGATTTCCATCCTGAAACAACCCTCCAACTGGACCCGCCAGTTTCTCAGACGGGCTTGGTCCCTTACCGGCCCCGACACGTTTGTAAGCCAGCTGATTTTATCAACAATCCCTGAGAGAAACCGAATCGCTGGGCCAAAAACACATACACTTTTACGAATCTGGCTGCATTACTCGGTTCCCGTAATGGTTTCTCTGACACTATGCCTGAGTTTGTGGTTCGGAACGCTTCCGCCCTTCTATCTTCTTCCCTGCGGGATGCTTTTCCTGATCTTTTGCATGTTCCATACCCGCACCCGGTTCAGAAGCCCCCTCCTGCCCTCCCTTGCCCTCTGGATCACACACCTTGTCATGACCCGCCCCCTCCCGGGGGATTTTCCAGTGTCCTGGATATGGCCAGCCCTGTTGTTTCCTTTGCTTACCTATATTTTCTCCACCAAGGTACGGAGCGAAGAAGGGGACGGGTAAGGCAGGACCGGGGTCTGTGACGGTTCCGATTTGTGAATAGGTTTGCTTCCCCCCCTCTCATGTCAGTTTCTCTAGAAAATGAACAACCCTCTTCATATGAGACATCCCGTTGACTCATAAATAAATCACACCGGGGAGATCAGAGAGAGGCGGGGTCGTTGCCTCATAAGTCATGACACCGGTTGTTGGGTTGGGGTTATAGCATTTTCATGCCCATCCGGCAAGGAGCCCGGAGGGCGACGCGCCGGATGGGCATGACGAAGGATCGGCTCCAGCCGTTTCTCCAACTCTAGCTTCAGTTCGATCGGATTGAGATTTTTCCGTGCTTTTCGCAGTTGGGCTTTCACCTTCTTGGGGACCTCCGGGCATTTAAGCAGACGATCGCAGGGCGTGGTGGGTCGGTCATGTTTTCGGCTGACCTTTCCGCCCGTACGCGTTTTACCCGTCAGTTTCGTGCTGGGCAGGAAGAAGTTGTTCAGCGGCTCCCACACCTCTACGTAAAGCCGATTGATTCGTTCCACGAGTTCGGGCTGTTCCAGTCGACCGTATCCGAGCAGTTGCCGTACGTGCGTCCAGTTCTTTTGCTCTACGTGCCCGTTGTCGTCCTTCTTGTAAGGCCGGGAGCGGGTAAAATGCACGGGGCCCTCTCTCCGGTCCCGCAGATACCGCAACAGATGCCAGTTCAGGAACTCGCTTCCATTCTCGCAGTCGAAGCCTGCCAAGGCAAAGGGCAGCCGGTCTTCCACATCACGCAACCCGCTTACCACCCCGGCTTCCCCCTTGTTCCACGTGGCCCTCAAGCAGGTCCATCCGGTATGGATGTCCGTAAACGTCACGCTCCAGATGAAGTCTCCCTCCATGGATCCTCCACAGTGAGCCACTGTATCCGCCTCCAACCAGCCTGGCGCGGTAACTTCGTCGTGGCGGGTACGGATCGGGATCTGGCTGCGTAACAACCCGCCGGGCTTGGTGCCGCAACGGCTTCTCCGCTCCTCCTCAGCTTTCCGCGGCTTTAGCAGCCGGTCCGCCTGGGCCGGACTGATCTGGAGTACCTTTTCCCGGACCTCGGGACGTAATCTCCCTTTCCAGGCCTCATAGGAGGGAAGCCAAAGGGGCAACAGCGGTACTAAACGCTTTCCGCAGGGTTGTTCGGAGAGCTCCCAGATCTTCCAGAGAACTTCCGCGACTTCCTCCCCATAAATCGGGGGACGGCCTTTTCGGATCTCCGGGTCTCCTCCCCAGCCCGCTTTGCCTCCCAGCAGTTTAATGGCGTGCTTGCGATCATATCCAAACTGCTCACAAAACTCATCGAGCATCTTGGATCGGCCCTCTCGGGACCGTTTCAGGTAGCGCTGCCTCAGTCTGGGCAGCATCTCTTCTCGTACAGATTGACTCATCGACATTCCTTAGATTTGCCGGTGTCATCCTTTTTGAGTCAACGTCCCTTTTCTCTTTCCCTGAGTTTTCACCTCCCGGTGTCAAAACTTATGAGTCAACAGGGACATCGTACAGAAATGGACTTGTGTTTTCAGCGGGCAGTATCTAACGGGAAAGGATGGAACCATCTACTCCTCTCAAAATATTAGTGACCGGGGGGGCCGGATTTATCGGCAGCAATCTGGTCAGACTCCTGCTCCTGGAAAAAGGCTGCCAGGTGGTCAATCTGGACAAACTGACCTATGCAGGGAACCTGAACTCTCTCCGGGACATCGAACAACGGCCGGAGTATTGTTTTGAGCAGGTCGATCTCTGCGATGGTTCCGCCCTGAAAGAAATTTTCGTCCGCCATCAGCCCGATGCGGTCATGCATCTGGCGGCCGAAAGTCACGTGGACCGCTCGATTGACGGTCCCGGCGAGTTTATCCAGACCAATGTGGTGGGCACTTTCAATCTGCTTCAGGCCGCTCTCGACTACTGGCGGTCGCTGAAATCTCCCCGCAAAGAGACCTTCCGTTTTCTGCATGTGAGTACAGACGAAGTGTACGGGTCCCTGGATGCGGACGCACCAGGATTCAATGAGCGGACCCCTTACGATCCCCACTCCCCCTACAGCGCAAGCAAAGCCGCATCCGATCACCTCGCGCGGGCCTGGGCCGACACTTACGGCCTGCCGGTGATGGTGACCAACTGCTCCAACAATTACGGACCCTATCAGTTTCCGGAAAAACTGATCCCGGTCGTGATTCTCAAATGCCTGCGCAACGAAGAGATTCCGGTTTACGGTAAAGGGGAGAATATCCGGGACTGGCTCTACGTCGGAGACCATGCGGAGGCTCTGTATACGGTGGTCACCCGGGGTACCGTGGGAGAGACCTACAACATTGGCGGCAACAATGAACGTCAGAACATCGAACTGGTCACCACTCTCTGCGGCATTCTGGACGAACTCAGGCCCGGAGAACGTCCCTATGCAGAGAATATCCGTTACGTGACCGACCGCCCCGGACACGATCTTCGGTACGCCATCGATGCGCGTAAAATCGCGACGGAGCTCGACTGGCAGCCCAAAGAAACCTTTGAAAGCGGTTTCCGCAAGACCGTGCAGTGGTATCTGGATCATCAGGCCTGGTGGCAGGCTATTCTCGACGGCAACTATCAACTGGAGCGGCTCGGCAACGCCCCGGCTCCGCAGGAAAAGGAAACCACATGATCGCATTACTCGGCGGCACCGGCTACGTGGGCGGCGCCTATCAGGAACTCTTCAAATCCAGGGGCCTCCCCTGCCTTTCCCTGTCCCGCTCCGAAGTGGATTACACCGATCTGCGGACCCTCAGCGCCTGGCTCAAACAGCATCGGCCCGATTTTCTGATCAATGCCGCCGGCTACACCGGAAAACCCAATGTGGATGCCTGCGAATCGGACAAACACAACTGCCTGTTCGGCAACGCGGTGTTTCCCGGAATTGTGGCCACGGCCTGTGCGGAAAACGGCATCCCCTGGGGTCAGGTCTCCAGCGGCTGCATCTACACCGGCTGCCGTCCGGACGGCCAGGGTTTCACCGAAGAGGATGCCCCCAACTTTTCTTTCCGCACCAACAACTGCTCCTTCTATTCCGGAACCAAAGCGCTGGGCGAGGAGGTGCTGCGCGATGCGGAGTCCTGTTATATCTGGCGTCTGCGCATTCCGTTTAATCATGTGGACAGTCCCCGGAATTATCTCAGCAAACTTATGCGCTACAGCCGGCTGCTGGAGGCCACAAATTCTATTTCTCATCTGAATGAATTTGTCGCCGCCACTTTTGCCTGTTTCGAAAAAAAGGTTCCCTTCGGCATCTACAATGTGACCAACCCCGGCAAGGTCACCACCCGGGAGGTGGCGGGGATGATTGAGGAGGCCGGTCTGGCCCCCCACCCTTTCTCTTTCTTTGCGGATGAACGGGAATTCATGCAGAAAGCGGCAATTACCCCCCGCTCGAACTGTGTGACCGACAGCAGCAAACTCGCCCGGGCCGGCATTCAGATGACGCCTGTGCGCGAGGCGATTGCCGCATCCCTGGCCCAATGGATTCCGGAGGCATAACATGAAAAGAAAAGGAATCATTCTCGCCGGAGGTTCCGGCACCCGGCTGCATCCGCTCACCCGCGCGGTGTCCAAACAGCTGATGCCCATCTACGACAAACCGATGATTTATTACCCTCTGTCCATGCTCATGTTGACCGGACTGCGGGACATTCTGATTATCAGTACGCCGCACGATCTTCCCCATTTTGAGAAACTGCTCGGGGATGGAAGTTCACTGGGACTTTCCCTTCAGTATGCCGAACAGCCCAGCCCGGACGGACTGGCCCAGGCCTTCATCATCGGGGAATCTTTTCTCGATGGCGCTCCCAGCAGCCTCATTCTGGGTGACAATCTGTTTTACGGTCACCAGATCGAGGAATCTCTGCTGGCGGCAGACCGCTCTCCCGGCGCCACCATTTTCGGATATGCAGTGGAAGATCCGACCGCCTACGGGGTGGTCGATTTTGACGCGCAGGGCAAGGTGCTCTCCATCGAGGAAAAACCCGCAAAACCCAAATCCAAGTACGCGGTTCCCGGAATCTATTTTTACGACGGCATGGCCCCTGAATATGCGAAAGAACAGCAACCCTCCCCCCGCGGAGAATTGGAGATCACCGATCTGAATCTCCGGTACCTCCAGGAGGGCAAACTGAGCGTGGAGCTGCTTGGCCGCGGCACTGCCTGGCTGGACACCGGCACCACGGACAATCTCCTCGCCGCCTCCCAGTTCGTGCAGGTGATCGAAAAACGCCAGGGACTGAAAATCAGCTGCCTGGAGGAAATCGCCTGGCGCAAAGGATTTATCAACGCCGAACAGTTCCGGGAAATTGCACAGAGCTACGGAAAAAGTCAGTACGGCATGTACCTGCGGAAACTTGCGGATTCTCCGGCCTGAAATCCGGTAAAAAAAGAGTGTCCGCGGTGAAGCGGACACTCTCCGGTCAGCGGCGTTGTTTACTCCGCGTCGCCGAGGGTTCCGTGGGGAATCAGTTCGGCAAACTGCTGAATGTTTCCACGGTCGAGGCAGCACTGAATGATGTCCCGGCCCAGTGGCAGCAGATCTTTGACCTGGAACTGCTTCAGCTCAGACTCAAAGAACGCCTGCAGGATTTTTGCGCCTTCGTCGTAAGCCTCGGGCCCCACTTCCGGCTGCTTGTCCACATTGAAGAACCAGGAACCGATCGGACGGCCCTCCACCACAATGGAGCTGGGTGACCAGCCCAGCAGCGGACAGCGGCAGGGACTCACCTGACTTTTGTCAAAGTGGGCACCGCCGCGGCGGGCCATGTATTCACGGGTAATCCATTGCGGCATAAAGCTCACATCCCAGGCGCCAATGTGCTGATTGGGCACCAGAATGTACTTCACTTTGGGGGTCTCCAGGATCTGTTTGAGAATCAGGTTGGCCTGATCCACCCGGCGTCCGGTGGCAAAGGGCCAGTAGGAGCCCACCCCTTCGCTGGACATGCCGCCGGAATCCACAATACTGGGATTCGCGTGACCCCGGGGGGCCACCAGACGCCAGAGCCAGGCCAGAGAGGGCGGCAGCAGGTGGAACATGCCCATAATGCCGTAGGTCGGCTTTTCCCGGGTACAGGGCGGACAGCGTACGCCGAAGGAACGGATGTCCACATCCAGCGTTCCCCGGTGAATATTGGGAACACTTTCACAGGGAATGATCACCCGGGGATTCGGACAGGGACTGCCCGGTTCATCCTCAATATGATCCCAGATCAGCGCGGTACTGTCCGGTTTGGCATCGATATTCAGGAACAGCAGCGGGCGGTCCGGCTGAATGGTCATCTTCTCCAGATGCGGATCCACACCGTAGTGGGTAATGTGGTTGACCCGGACAAACCAGGAGTCCTCCGCATCCATCAGCGTGAGTTTTCCGTTTCCTTTGTTCAGACTCGGATGGCAGAGCGCCATGTCATCGGTGACCGGACGGATATGGCAGCATTGAGGCATACTGATGGTCCGCGTTTCGCCGGAGACAATATTTCTCCCCAGCAGCAGGGTTCCGTCCGCCTGACGGTGGGGCAGTTCCAGCATTTCACTTTTTCCGCCTCCACTGGCACCCTCGTGAGAGATGCCCACCCGGTTTTCGTAAGGGGTCACGATCTGCGCCGCCGAGCAGTGCATGGTGATCCAGTCCTCTTTTTCCCCCAGGTTCAGCAGAACACCATAGATGCCCTTCTTTGCACTGGGACCCGGGTACAGATTGTAACTGAACAGTTCATGCATGTCCGGCAGACGGTTGTGTACCACCACCTGTTTGCCGTCCAGATGCGTGTGACGGAAAGGCGGGGCCACATAAATCACCGCTTTGGGAGCAAAATCCGGCGGCAGTTCGCCCGGATCATTGATCCCCTGCAGCATCGCCAGACCGAGGGCGAAAAATCCTGCATTCGCCGGCGCAATCACCAATGCGTCGGTCCCTTTTCCAGGCATCCCTGCCGTGAAACCGAAACAGGCGAGGTCCTGCGTTTTCATCCATTCGAAGGTTTCCCGCCGCAGGGAGGAGAAATCTTTCCCATAGCGTTTCAGAAAAGTGGGTTTGTCGGTAGGACTCTCATCCCCGATCACCATGCAGTTCGGATCCCTTCTGCGCATATAGGGATCAAGGTAATTGGCGCTGATTCCGTTTTTGACCCGGCAGACCTGCACCTCCTCGATCCATCCCTTTTCGGGAATGTCATAGCCGACCCGGTGATAACCGTCCTCACCGGCATCTTTCAGGGCGAGGGACAGTAACTGGTCCACATTTTCGGCGATCTGCACGGAAGGGGCTTCCTGCAGGACCTCCACCGCACTTTGAGGGAGTGTAAACTTTGAGACGAATTCATCAACTTTCATGGTTGTTCCTGGTTTGGGGTTAAACATGCTTATATCGTATATGCTTTGTCCGATTAAGAATAGTCCAGGAATTGACATTACTGACTGTTTTTTGATATCAATTTAAAAACGGACAAATAAAATGCCTAAAACAATATCCAAAGTACTGCACAATAAGCTTTTAAGGTCCAAAAAACTCCGGGACTGTTTGATGGATCTTCATCAAATCAGCGGCATGGAGGCCCGGTATATGGATGCGTGGGGCAATAATTGTCTGCAAGTTCCCCGCAGTTCTTTCTTAAAAATTCATCATCTCCGCAAAGAAATTCCGGAATTCGATCTGCAATGGACAAGGGTGCGTCAACAGCTGCTTGCGGGTCAGGAGCTGGAGGATTTTCCTTTTCAGGAGGTTGCGTTTCCGCTTGAGGTCGCAGACGAGACCATCGGTTTTCTGCTGCTGTCGGCCTGCAGGGATCCGCAGATGTCCACCCGGATCCGCAGAGGCTTATGGACGGAATGGGTGAAAAACGGGGCTGGAATTACCTGGAGAGCGTGGGAAGAAGCTCTGGAACAGCTTCCCCAGTGTACCCGGGAAGCCCGTGCAGCCTGGAAGCGAACGCTTCAGCTGCATGCGGAAACCCTGATCCGGGAGGTGGAGCAGCTTCACCGTCCGATTCCTGAAACCCGCAGCCTTCCCCCCATGGTGCTGCAGGTCTGCGCACTGATTCAGTCCCGATATACGGAGCCGCTTCGTCTTCAGGAGACCGCAAAAATCTGCGGGGTCAGCGCGGAACATCTCAGCCGGGTTTTTCATCAGAGCACGGGTTTACGGTTCAGGGAATATCTGGCCGAAACCCGGATTCGGAAAGCCTGTGAAAAGCTGGAGCAGAGTCAGGACCCGATTTCAAGGATTGCGGAGGACGTGGGATTCTCCACATTGTCCCGCTTTAATCAGACCTTTAAAACCCATACCGGACTCACGCCGCGCGCTTACCGCAAAAACAAATTCCAACGAAAAGCCTGAGATTCTGGAATCAGCCCGCGATATTTGGGATTTTGCCAACGGAATCGACGTGTGAAGAGGTTTTTAAAAGTATGTAAAATACCAAATATCGCGGGCGGAACCGAATGACGCCTGGGAGTGGGACTGTCGGGAAGTCTCGGGGGTTCAGGGGGCGAGACTTGCGGGCAGGCAGAGGGATATTCAACGGTGAAAATTTAGCGTCAATGATTTACAGGAATGTTAAATTGTTAGGGCAGACCCTTTTTTATTAAAATGTTAGGGCAGACCCTTTTTTCTTTTTTCTTTTTTTCCAATTAGAACCACCAGACTTTGCCTGGCGCACCGATTTGGATTCCGATAGCGATTCCGATGATTTGGCCTTCAAAACCATTTCCTCGACGCGCCCCCTACGCAGAAGAAGGAAAAAGGGTTGTAACTCGGCAGGAAGCGGATAAGGTTTCACACCTAATACGAAATTTGAAAGGAATGAAGTTAGCTGTAAGTACAAGATGGAATGCCTCCCGTCACTCGTGCGGGGAGGAGATGGTGAAAGAGGTTCTGGCCCTGGGGCTGGACCGTATGGAACTCGGCTATGACACCCGGGTGGATCTGCTGCCCGGCATCGAAAAAATGCTGGATTCAGAAAAAATCCAGGTGGACAGTGTGCACAATTACTGCCCGGTTCCTCTGGGGGCGCCGCGGGGACATCCGGAGCTCTGGACCTTTGCCGATCTGGATCAGCGGATGCACGAACTGGCGGTGCAGCACACCCTGCGCACCATGCAGTTCGCCTCCGACATCGGGGCAAAAATCGTGGTCATTCACTGTGGATATGTGCAGCAGCGGAAAACCTCGACCCGGGACCTGATGGATCTGGTCGCCCGGAACCAGCTGAACTCCCCGCGATACGAAAAACAGTTCATGAAGTTTGTCAAAGAGCGGGACAAGCGGGTGGGCAGGCATTTTGATCAAGTGGTCAAGGCGCTGGAATATCTGCTGCCCCAGGCGGAGACTCTGAATGTGCAGCTTGGACTGGAGAATCTTCCCACCCTCGAGGCGGTTCCGAATGAAGGGGAAATGGAACTCCTGATCCAGCAGTTCCAGCATCCCATGCTCAAATACTGGCATGATCTGGGACACGGACAGATCCGTGAAAATCTGGGGTTTATTCATCATATGCACTGGCTGGAGCGGCTGACCCCCGCGCTGGGAGGACTGCATCTGCATGATGTGGCCGGAAAACTTCAGGATCATGTCATGCCTCCCGACGGGGAACTGGGGCTGGCCCGCTTCCGTCCCTGGTCCGAACTGGATCTTCCCCTGGTCATTGAACCCTCTCCCCGCGCCACCTTTGCGGAGCTGCAATCCTGCGTGGCCTGGCTGAAGCACTGGTGGGAGGATGCTCCGCAGCCGGAAGTTTCCGCCACGGAAAAAAACTCGTCAAGTCTTCCGGCTTCTGTATAGAGCTCGCCTCATGACAAAAATACTGATCACTGGCGCAAACGGTTTTGTGGGGCAGCATGCCATCCGCGAATTCTCCTCCCATGGATATGACGTGTATGAAGGACTGGGGCCCGGCTTTCATCCGGCCAACGACCATCAGGTCCCCTTCAATCTGCAGAACTATGAGATCATGAGTTTTGTGATCAATCAGATCAAACCGGATGCCTGTCTGCATCTGGCCGGTCAGGCACATATTCCTTTCTGTGAAAACGATCCGGTCACCGCAAACGATCTGAATGTCACGGGAACCGTGCGGCTGCTGGAGGCCTTCCGCCGTCACCAGCCCCAGGGGAGAATCGTGGTGGTCACCTCCGCCGAGGTCTATGGTCATGCCCATTCCACGGAAATCGTGACCGAAAATCATCCCCTGACCCCCACCACCCTCTATGGCATCACCAAACAGGCGGCCGATGAAGCCTCGCTGGCCTTTGCCAATCAGCTGGGACTCAAGGTGATGACCGCCCGTCCCTGGAACCACATTGGTCCGGGGCAGCATCCCCGTTTTGTGGCGGCGGCATTTGCCCGCCAGTTCGCCGCATTTATCAAGGGGGCCCCGGCGGAGATGAAAACCGGGAACCTGGAGAGTCAGCGCGACTTTACCGATGTGCGGGACATCGTCCGGGGCTACCGGCTTATTCTGGAAAAAGGCACGACGGGTCAGGCCTACAATCTCTCCTCCAGTCAGCTGCGTCCGATCCGGGACTTGATTGAAGGCTTTGTGGAAATCAGCGGAATACGCCCCTCCATGGAGGTGGATCCCGCGCTGTTCCGCCCCACCGATGCCACCCCGCTGCTCAGCACAGAGAAGATCCGGAGTCAGTGCGGCTGGAAACCCGAAATCGCGCTGGAGCAGTCCCTGCGGGATATTCTGGACGAACAGGTTGCACTTCACGGCAAATGAACCCCTCAACCCGTCTGCAGCGTTGGGCGGACCGCATCGGCCGGGAACATGCGCACCAGGTGGAGATTTATCTGACCCGGAACCGCCGGACCATGATTTCCCTGCGCCGGCTCTCTCCCCGCTGCACCCGCATCCGGATGCATGAAGGCTTTCTCGGCGCCCCGGAGGAAGTGCTGGAGAACCTGAAGATTTATGTGCTCACCCGGAAGAATGAGGCCTGGCGGACGGTGGCCGCTTTTGCCCGCTGCCTTCCGCCGTCCACCGACATTCCCTCCCCCACCCTGCTCCGGACCCGGGGAACCTTTTTTGACCTGGAAAAAGAGCTTCGTTACGTAAAAAAACAGTATTTCTCCGTCCCCCCCGATACCACGATCACCTGGGGAAAAGTCGGCCGTCCCCGGTGCCGGAAACGGCAGAGCATCCTGTTTGGCAGCTGGCATGCGGACCGGGATCTGATCCTGATCCATCCGCTTCTCGACCAGGAGTGGGTGCCCCGCCAGTTTATCCGCTATCTGATTTACCATGAACTTTGTCATGCGGTGGCCCGCCCCCGCCGGGACCGGTCCGGACGTCTCCGCATCCACCATCCCCAGTTCAAAGCCCTGGAGGAGCAGTTTCCCCGTCTGCCGCAAATGCAGGAACTCAGCCGGGAAATTCTGGAGCGCCTCAGCCGGGAGCGTCAGTAGAAAGAAACATTTTTGATTTTTTCAGTTGCCTCTCTCCGTCCACATCGTATACAGCCTCCCCTGATTGCGAGCGTAGCTCAGTGGTAGAGCCTCTCGTTGCCAACGAGATTGTCGTGAGTTCGAATCTCATCGCTCGCTCCAATTTCCCCCTGTGAAAACAGGGGGTTTTTTGTGGGCAGACTTTTATGGGTAGACATGGGGCGCATGAACCTACCGCCGGTGGATCCTCTAAAAAGGAGTGTCCATCAGGGTATGTTTTTTAGAAACCCCATCTCTCCTAATGAGAAATAGCCGGACGCGGGGCATCCTGCCCCGGTCTTCTGCCGCAGGGATCAGTCTCCGCTCTTCGAGCTACGCCCTGACACGTGCGGCAGCTCCAGCCGAAACCTGTCCTCCAGGAAGCTGCAAGAGCTTTTGACTCGCAATGTTTCCCGGCTTTGGGTATTCAGCCTTTTGGATTTCCTCAACCGGACACTGAATGAAAAAACAAAATCTCTCTTATAAAGACGCCGGAGTTGACACCGAAAAAGCGGCCGAACTGGTCGGTGATATCGGCTCCATGCGTAACCGTACTGAAACCCGGCACAAACTGATGCAGTCTTTCGGACTGTTCGCCGCGAGTTTTGATCTCAGCCCCTGGAAGAATCCGGTCATCCTGGTGGCCTGTGACGGGGTGGGAACCAAAATCCAGCTTTTGATGCAGCATGACCTGCCCGAAATCGCCGGAGTGGATCTGGTGGGCATGAATGTGAATGATGTGCTGACTTCCAATGCGATGCCGGTTTTGTTTCTGGATTATGTGGGGATCCACAATATCGAAGAGGCTCCGATTGCCCGGATGATTGACGGGCTGACCCGGGCCCTGGCGGATTGTGACTGTGTGCTGGCCGGCGGGGAAACTGCGGAAATGCCCGGTCTGGTGCACGAAGGAATTATGGAGCTGAGCGGATTTGTGGTCGGCGTGGCGGAAAAAGAGGATTTACTGGATCCCAACGAAATTGAAGTGGGGGATGTGGTGCTGGGAATCCCCTCCAACGGGGTGCATGCCAACGGATTCAGCCTGGTGCGCAAACTGATGGCAAATGATCCGGAGCTGATTCCGGATGATCTGATCCCGGATCTGCTGGCCCCCACCCGCATTTATTATCCGGAGGTGAAGGCGATGCAGGAGGCGGGAATCCGCCCCCGCGGAATGGCGCATATCACCGGCGGAGGCATCCGGGAAAATTTTGCCCGGATTCTGAACGGGAAAGGTGCGGAACTGACTCTTCCGGAATGGAAGAATCCGGCGGCCCGGCGGCTGGTGGATGCGATCCAGCTGGAAAATGCCATTCATGCCTTCAACATGGGCAGTGGCTGGATGATTGTGGTGGCTCCGGATCAAGCGGATGCCGTTCAGGCGCTGCTCCCGGAGGCGAAGGTTCTCGGACGGGTCACCGAAAATGAAACCATCGGGGTGAAGGTGCCCTGGGCATGAGTTTGCGGCTGGGTGTGATGGCCTCGGGGCGGGGCTCCAATTTTCAGGCCATTCTTAAAGAGATTGAAGCCGGGAAACTGGACGCCTCCATTGAGATTCTGGTCAGTGACCGCGCCAATGCCCCCGCGCTCGGGATTGCGCAAGCGCACGGGATCGAGGCCACCGCGCTTCCCTACGACAAAAACTTCCGGCAGGGATTTGAACAGGCCGCTGGAGATTTGTTTACGCAGAAAAACTGTGACTACATCGTTCTGGCGGGTTTTATGCGGATTCTTACCCCCGGTTTTCTGGAGCGCTTTGAAAACCGGGTGCTGAATATCCACCCTTCCCTCCTGCCGAGCTTTAAGGGTTTGCATCCACAGCGGCAGGCCCTGGAGGCAGGCGTGAAATTCAGCGGATGCACCGTGCATCTGGTCACTCCCGATCTGGATGCCGGTCCGATTCTCGCCCAGGCGGTGGTGCCGGTGCACGGGGACGATACGGAGGAAACCCTCAGTCAGCGGATTCTGGCGGAGGAACACCGGGTCTACGCCGAAGCCATCCGGGTTTTAAACCGGAGGGGGTGAACCCGTCATGAATCGGTTCTTCGCATACTGGCTGTGTCTGATCTCGCTCCCCGCAGCGGTCCCCGCACAGGAGGAGGCCCTGGAATTTCTGAAAGCTGAAATTCAGCGGACGGCAAAACAACGGGATGATGCTCAGAAAAAACTGTTGGAAACCCAGACCCTTTCCGCGGAAAAAGTGAAAGTTCTCAGCCAGGAGCAGCGGGAGCTGCAACAGCGGCTGAATCAGATTGCCCGGGAAATGCTGGAACTCCGGGCCGGAGAACGCATGTCCAAAGCCGCCATGGAGCGGGTGGAACGGGAACTGCAGGAGCGGGAAAATCTGATTCAGAATCTCCGGAATCAGCAGCAGGTTTCCCGTCAGGAATTTGAGGAGGCTACGCGTCAGCTAAGTGAAAGGCTGGCGGAAGCGCAGATGCAGGCTCAGGAAAGTGCCGGACCGGAAGCCGCGAAACTGGCGGAGGAAAGGGAGACTTTGCGTCAGCAAATCAATTTGCAGGAGAAACAATTGATGGATTTGGAGGCCGCCCGTCAGCGGGATCTGAATGAACTGAGCGAACTGCGCACCCTGAATCAGCAACTCTCCCAGGATCTGAATCTTTCCCGCAGGGGAGAGGCGCTGGCAAATGCCAAACTGGCCGCTTTGGAGTCCCGTCTGGGCAGTCTCCAGCAGGAACTGGCCACGCAGTATCAGGAGCGGAGCAAACTGGAGCAGGAACAGGAGCGTCTGCAGGGCATCATTCAGGATCTGCAAACCCGGCTCAGTGACGCGGAGAACAACCGGGTGCCAAGGGAACAGTGGGAGGAGCTTTCGAATACGCTGCAACAGGCCCGGGAGGAGAATCAGGCCCTGCGCAATGAACTTTCCCGCCGGGAGGAGGTTCCGGATTTGCGCCGTGATTACGAAAAACTCCGCAAACAGAACGATCTGTTTCAGGCAAAGGAACTGACGCTCCGCGGAAAAGTGGAAGAGCTGGAAACGAAGCTGGAGGGGGCGCAGTCGGAAAACCGTCAGTTGCAGCGTCAGTTGCGGGAGGCCCAAAAAGTCCGCGAGCAGATGACCCGGGAAATCTCCTCCTTTGAATCGATCCTGCAGGAGGCCAAAGCCGCAGGCATTCAGGAGGACGATCTGGAGGAGGTGGCCCTGCTGGTGGCGGAAATGGAGAGGGAAAAGGAGGCACTCCGGAAAGAGGCGCTTCAGCACCGGAATAATGTGGATCTTCTGCAGGCGGAACTGGACAACCAGAATTCCGCTCAGCGGAAACAAATTAAAGACCTTCAGGTCATGCTCGGACAGCAATTGGAGGAAATCACCTCTGCCCGGAAAAAGATTTCCGAACTGGAGGTCCGGTCGGCCACCCTGGATGAGGTCCGTCAGCAAAAGGCGCAACTGGTGAAGCTGCAGGACAAATCCAGACAGGACATGCGCACCCTCGCCCGTCATATTTACACGCTCCGTGAGGAGCTGGTTTCGAACAAAGAAACCCAGCGGAAAGCGATTCTGGCCATTCAGAAAAATCAGGAACTGGCAGATGAACTGGGCACTCTGCGGGCGGAGATGGAAAGAATCCGGAAGATGAATCTTTCCATTCAGGATCATGAAGCGGGGAAAGAGGAGCAGTTGCGGAAAATCCGTCAGGAACTGGAAATCGGCCGGGCCCGGAGTCAGGCGCTGGAACAGGAGAAAATAGCGCTGCAGCTGGAACTTCAGAATTTGCGGCGGGCTCTGATGGAAACCGCACCATGACCCCGCCGTCGATGCTGCCGCCTCCCCGGGTCTGGGAATTCCTTCCCGGAACCGGTTCGGCGTCGGTTCCGGACTCGCTGAAGAAATTTTCGCAATTGTCGCGGACCGATCCCGCCCTGCACCGGGAGGGCTACCGGATAGAAGTGCTTCCGGAGGAAATCCGGCTGGAGATCGGAAGTGAAGCCGCCCTGCCCTATGCCTGGCAGCATTTTGAACAGTGGCCGAAACAGAGTTCCGCAGATCAAAGTGTCCTCCGCTGCGGCCGTCTGGAGGATGCGCCCTCCATGGACCACAGAGGCTTTATGCTGGATATCAGCCGCTGCAAAGTGCCCACCCGAGAAAGTCTGACCGAATGGGTGCATCTGCTGGCCGCTTTGCGATACAACGAACTTCAGTTGTACACCGAACATACTTTTGCGTACCGGAATCATGCGGAGGTTTGGCGGGACGCCTCTCCGATGGGTACAGAGGATATCCTCTGGCTGCAGGATCTCTGCCGGTCGCGGGGAATCGAACTGGTTCCCAATCAGAACTGCTTTGGCCATTTTGAACGCTGGATCCGGCATCCTTCCTACCGGAAATTTGCCGAGTCCCCCGATGGATTTGTCACCCCCTGGGGCGAAAAACGGAAGGTAGGGTCGGTGCTGAAACCGGACTGGGACTCTCTCGAACTGGTGACCGGACTGCTGGATGAGCTTCTGCCTCTGTTTGAAAGCGGACAGGTGAACATCGGCTGCGATGAAACTTTTGAGCTGGGTCAGGGATTCAGCAAAGCCCGCTGCGAGCAGGAGGGACGCGGGAAAGTGTACACGGATTTTGTCCGCAGCATTATGGAGCATGTCCAAAACAAACACGGGAAGGTCTGTCAGTTCTGGGGGGATATTCTCATCAAGACACCGGAGTATCTGCGAGAGCTGCCCACAGAGGCGGTCGCCCTAGAGTGGGGGTATGAGGCTGACCATCCCTTTGCGGAGGAAAGCCGGAAATTTGCCGAATCCGGGCTGGAGTTTATGATCTGTCCGGGGACCTCGAGCTGGCGGACCTTTGCCGGGCGGAGCGATAACATGCAAGTCAATCTTCGGAAAGCGGCGGAAGCCGCGCGCGTGCACGGGGCTCAGGGGCTTTTGCTGACCGACTGGGGGGACTGCGGACATCTGCAGCAGAATCCGGTCAGTTATCCCGCCCTTGCTCTCTGCGCACTGGAGGCCTGGTGCGGAGACACGGCCACCCTTGAAGCGGCTTGGCGCTGGGCGGATCAACTGGCTTTTGCCGGATCGGAGGGCGACAGTTTCTGCTGGCTGGAAGCAGGCCGGGTCCAGAACCTCATCCGGGAAAAAAGGGCAAACTGCAGCCGGATTTTTCAGCTCTTTGAGAATCCGGTTTCGGTCGCGGCGGAACTGTCCGTCGAGGAAATGCAGAACTGTCTGGAAGCAGTTCAGGGACTGAAAGCACCCGGAAGTTTCCGGGAGGAGTGGGCGCAGACGCTGCGGAATATGACCCTCAGTCTGCGGACCGGTCTGAAACTGCGGGGCGGGAAGCAGGAGGGTCTGCGGGATCTTCTGGAGGAGACGCTCCGGCAGCAGGAGGCGCTGTGGCGGAAGAAGAATCGTGAAGGAGGACTTGCGGAAAGCCTTTCGATGTATACGAGAGTGGCCAGTGTAATCAATGAAGGAGAAGCCTTATGAGTGAAAGTAAAGACATGTTGCAGGACTTGTTCGACAAACAAATGTCCCTGAACCGGCGCATCGGTGTGAATCCACCGGAGATGAATGACGAGGAGCAGATCAAATGGATTCTCAACTATACCCGGGCCGCCTCGCAGGAAATGGCCGAACTGATCGACAGTGTGCCCTGGAAATGGTGGGCGAAGTATCAGGAGTTTGACAAACAGAACGCCAAAGTGGAAGTGGTGGATCTGTTCCATTTTCTGATCAGTCTCGCACAGGTGCTGGGCATGGATGCCAAAGATGTGCATGATCTGTACAATCAGAAAAACAAACTCAATTTCAAACGTCAGGACGACGGATACGCCGTCAAAGACGAAAATGACAACCGGGAAATCGGATGAGCGTTCAGATGTCGGGCCATGCCCTTTCCCCTCTGAACTCTGAAATCTGAAATCTGAAATCCAAATTCTGAAATCTAAAATCTGAAATCTTATGGAAGCTGGAATCGTAGGACTCCCCAACGTGGGAAAAAGCACATTGTTCAATGCACTGACGGAAGCCGGTGCGGAGGCGAGCAATTATCCTTTTTGCACCATTGAACCGAATGTAGGAATTGTGAATGTGCCGGATCCGAATCTGCTGATTCTCCGCGAGCACATCGATTCCGAAAAAATTCTTCCGGCCACCACCCGGATAGTGGATATCGCCGGGCTGGTGAAGGGTGCTTCGGAGGGAGAGGGTCTGGGAAACAAATTCCTCAGCCATATCCGGAATGTGGATGCGATTCTGCAGGTGGTGCGTTGTTTTGAAAATGAAAACGTGACCCATGTGGACGGATCCGTGGATTCCATCCGGGATGTGGAGACCATTGAACTGGAGTTGATGCTTTCAGACATGCAGGTGGTGGAGAACTCACTGCTGAAAGTGAAAAAACAGGCGCGCAGCGGAGACAAGGAGGCGGTGAAATATCAGGAACTGCTGGAGAAGTGCGATGCCTGTCTGCAGACGGGAAAGCCGGTGCGGTCTCTGGAGTTTCAGGATCCGGAGGAGCAGAAAATGCTCCGCAGCCTGGCCCTGATCAGCGCCAAAAAGGTTTTATACATTGCCAATGTGAGCGAGGATGAGGTCGAAACCGGGACCGCGGAAGTCCGCAGACTGGAGGCCTATGCTGCGGAGCGGAACAGTGAGGTGATCGCGGTTTCCGCCCGGATTGAGGAGGAACTGGTGGAACTTGCGGAGGAGGAGCGCGCGGAAATGCTCGAATCCCTGGGCATGAGTGAGCCGGCGCTGCACCGGATTGTGCGGGGGGTCTATCATTTGCTGGGACTGCAGAGCTACTACACCGCGGGTCCCAAGGAAATCAGAGCCTGGACCATCCCGCAGGGAGCCACCGCGCCCCAGGCTGCGGGAGTGATCCACGGCGATTTTGAGCGCGGTTTCATCCGGGCCAATATTTATTCGATTGAGGATCTGATCAAATACAAAACCGAATCCGCCATCAAAGAGGCCGGAAAGCTCCGGGTGGAGGGAAAAGAGTATGTGATGCGGCCCGGGGATGTCTGTCATTTTCTGTTTAATGTCTGACCCTGAAAAGATTATATGAACTCCCTTCCGGCTAACGTCCACAAGCATATTCTCTACGAAGCCTCGGTGCAGGATCCCGAAGTGGATATCGCCCTCATCGACCGGATGATGAAAGCATCGGCCAACCGGAAAGCGCTGACCCTGCGCGAGGATTTCAGCGGCACCTCCCTGCTGGCCTGCGCCTGGGCGGCTTCCGACCCGGAGCGGCGGGCCTGGGGGGTGGATCTGCACAGACCCACGCTGCAGTGGGCGCGTCAGCACCGCTTGAAGGTTCTGGGCGAGGCCGCCTCGCGGGTGCAGCTGCTGGAGGAGAATGTGTTGACTGCACAGACTCCGGCGGTGGATGTGGTGGCGGCCCTGAACTTCTCCTATATGATTTTTAAACAGCGCAGGGAACTGAAACAGTATTTTCAATCCGTGTACGATGCGCTGAATCCCGGGGGGATCTTTATGCTGGATCTGTTTGGAGGTCCGCATGCCCAGGAGGTCATGAAAGAGAAGAAACGGGTGCCGGCCGGAGTGGATTTTGAGGGCACCCCCTACCCCGGGTTCACTTATGTCTGGGAACAATCCGCATTCAACGCGGTGACCCAGGAAATCTCCTGTCAGATTCATTTCCGGGGCAAGCAGATTGTTCCTGTGGAGAAAGCTTTCCACTACGAGTGGCGGCTCTGGTCCATTACGGAGCTGACCGATCTTCTGCTGGAAGTGGGGTTTGAGCAGGTTTCGCCATACTTCGAGGGCTGGGATGACGAGGCTGGCTGTACCGATGGAAACCTGCAGGTGCGGAAAACCTACGAGGACATGCTGGCCTGGATCTGTTATCTTTCCGCCGCCAAAGGAAACAGCTGATGGAGGAGCTTCCGGCTTTTGATCTGGCCTTCCGCTGTCACGCCGGACAGTTCCGCAAAGGGGAAAAAGGGGAGCCCTTTGTGTTTCATCCCCTGCGGGTGGCGGGCTGTCTGATCCGGCATGGGGTTCAGGACCGGCGAGTGCTGGAGGCCGCGCTGCTTCACGATGTGCTGGAGGATACGGACTGCAGCGAGGCGGAGCTGGAGCAGGTGGCGGGACCGGAGGTGCTGCGCTGGGTGAAAGAGCTTACGGACCGGAAGGAATATCTCAAATCCCTGCGGAAGCAGATGCAGGTGGAGCGGGCGGAACTGCTCTCCCCGGAAGCGAAACTGATTCGACTCGCGGACAAAATCGACAATCTTGACAGCCTTCACCGCGATCCTCCGCGCGGCTGGTCCTGGCAGCGCCGCCGCGAATATGTGGCCTGGGCCGACCGGGTGGTCAAACAAATGGGGCCGGTTCATCCTGGACTGGAGACCGAGTACCGGCGGGTCCGGGAGCTTCTGTGGCGGCAGGCCACCGGTCAGGCCACTTTGTGAAAACTGCGTTTGGACACCAGCTCCAGCAGAACCTGTTCCAGACGGTCAATACTCTCATCCCAACTGAAAAAAGTCTCCACCGCTTTGCGGCCCCGCTGTCCCATCAGCTGAGCCTTCTCCGGATCCCGCAGCAGCATTTCAATAAATCCGGACATCACCTCCGGGGAATCCGCGATGTAGGCATTGCTGCCCTGATCCACAGGAATCCCTTCGGCTCCGATGGAAGTGCTGACCACTGGAAGGTTCATGGCCATCGCCTCCAGAATTTTTCCACGCACTCCGGATCCGGAAAGCACGGGACAGACATAGACTTTGCTTTTGGCCAGAAAAGGACGCAGATCCTGGACCCCGCCGGTAATCACAATACGCTCATCTCTGCGGGCGATCCTTCTCATCGCCGGAGAAGGATCCCGTCCCACCAGATACAGCTTCACTTCCGGATCCCGGCTCCGCAGAATCGGCCAGACCGAGCGGAGGAACCACAGGCAGCCATACTGACTCTGGTCACTGCTGAAACGGGCGGTGATAATGATGCAATGTTCCTTGGGCAGATCCGCGATCGGGGAGAACATTCCGCTGTTGATCCCCGGGCGCACCGTGGTGATGCCCAGGGTATTGTCCTCTTCGAGCAGATCAAAACGTTCCTGGGAAGTGAGCGTGAGCACCCGGTCCATGGCCCGGTAGAGCTGAAACTCCAGATACCGCATATGACGATATTCCAGCCATTGTTTTCCCCAGGACAGACTGGCCTCCATCAGATCCATCCGTCTCCGGCTTCCCAAAGTGGGCGAGTCATGACAGGAAATCACTTTGCGCACCGCCGGAAGAAAGGGATTGTGATAGAGACACTGTCCCATGGCCGTGAACTCGGCGATCACCACGTCGTAGCTGCTGCGGGCGACGATTTCACCCACTTTGCGGTTCATCGACGGGGAATGATAGCGGAAGAAGGAAGACGGAGAGGAATATTTATTCAAGGTCAGGGTGGCGGGCAGAATCCGGTTGAGAATCGGATCCTGAATCACCTCCATATCCAGAAGATCGGAAGTGACCTGACCCAGAAAGGCCGGATCCCGCTCTTCGTCGATATAACAGACCAAACCGACCTGATGCCCCCGGGCAATCAGACGGGTCATCCGCTGATAAACCATCTGAATGCCACTGTAGGCGTGAGCATGAGGGAGCCGGGGGGAAAGAATCAGAATTCTCATGCTCCGGCTTCCCCCTCCCGGGTGAGCTGGCTCAAAAGATCCCGAAGTTCATCCGGACTGTAATCGGAAAGCTGCTGACCGGTGGAGGCAAGCAAATCCTGGAGTGCCTGACAGAATTCAGAAAGCCGTTGATGCTCGGATTCCGAGCCCATGCAGCAGGTGTAGGTGTCACCCCGGGTGATCCGGTGAATTGCATCCTTGGGAATCTCTCCGACCGCCAACATCCGGGTAACCTGCTTTCTTTTTTGAACCATATCAGAAAATGTATCGGGAAAGATGCAGGAATCAACGCCGGATCTGCATGAATTGGAACTTTCAATTGGCACAGGCCCTGCTCTTATTCCCTACTGACTCAAACCATGAATCATAAAAAACCTGAAAATACAGATCAGACAATGCGTTCAGTTAAGATTTTTCGCTTATTTCGTAACGTTTGTAATGCTTTTAAGAATTCAGCCAA
>JBMTJR010000001.1:0-29688 GCA_049438565.1 Kiritimatiellia bacterium | reverse complement strand
ATCGCTAACCAGCAGGTGCAGGCGACGCTTGCCAGCGCGCCTGACCTGCACCGTTCTGGAGCCAATGAAAATGTATAAACCCACTGCGTCCGCCTCTGAAACCACCGCTGCAGATCTGAAACCTCCAATCTTTCGCAGATGGTGGGCCGTCATCTTTCTCTTAGTTGGATCCACTCTACCCGCAGATCCTATCGAAGTATCCGACGTTACTGGACTTCAATTGATAATCGACAGCGGTTTTATGGATGACGAAATGACTCGGATGCACCCTCCGGGTGCGATCTACAACGAAACTCTGCCCATGGTGTCCATGGGTTCGGCTTTTCCGGCAAGCTTCCTGCAGAATGCCGAAGCGACTACCCAATACGGGATTGAGACATACACCATTAAAGTTTCCGAAGCGGAGGCACCGCCCTACACCCGTACGTGGACATCCACCAACGGTCAGGTGCTTCACACGTCCACACCACCTGCTGGTTACGATCCGCATAACTGGGTTCTAACAAACTTTCCTCCTCCCGACTATCTCAATCCTGCGGAACTCGCGGATTATGTGCATGACAGACGTCCCGGACGACGAACCCTTCACATCACTCTGATTCATGCCGCCGACCTGGCCGCATGGAACCAGGCCCTTGCTGATGAAGCCACCGCCCAGGCTCTGGACGACCCCGATCCACAGGAATTATACGTGGGGATGGTCCGCCCGCTTGCCGACGGCTCGGGAATCGAGTTGTACACCCAGGTTCCGTGGAGCATTGGCATTGTTGGCCTCTACAGCAAAAGCAATCTTCTTGATCCTGACTGGGAGCAGTCGGGATCATTTTACGTGGACACCCAGCCCTTCTGGGTGCAGGCCATTCCCGACGGAGACATCGGGTTTTTCTTCGTCGCGAATCATGTTCTGGATACCGACAGCGACGGGGTAATCGATGCGCTGGAAATCTTCATAAATGGGACCGACCCAAACAACAGCGATTCCGACGGAGACGGCCTTAGTGACGGGGTAGAACTTTGGACACATGGCACCGATCCCTTAAACTCCGACAGTGACGGAGATGGATTATCCGATGGATTCGAGGCTGACAATGGAGGTGACCCCAACGACGCGACCGACGGTGGTCAACAGTTTCTGATCGTGACCGGGGATGCAGGCCCAGGTGAGGAAGTTACAGGTCAAAAAACATGGTCGCTCCCCCCGGGCAGTGGGTCCTATCTTGTGATGGCCTATGTCCATAGTGCTGAATACCCTTATTACACAGGCTCGCAAAGTGAGTTCGACGACCGGCTTCGCTGGGACATCCAACCATCGAGTGGCGATCCGATCACGGGAATTGTATCCGTCAACACACTGCATGACGAGTGGGTTGAGTCCGAGAATGAAGGAACTTCCTTCCACGGATATGCGCCCATCGCCCGGATGGGCTTCGGGGTTGTGCATTCCCATCCCGAAGAACCCGTCATCATTGATGTCGAAGCAGGGGTAGCCAACATTGCGGACGGTTTGTTGCCCAGCACAGCGATCATTGGCCTCCGCCCGCCCCCCGGCACGGTGATGGGGTGGAACCATGAAGAGGAAAATCAAGAACTGCATGACGGAGTTGTGGCCGCTGCGGACCCCACACCCGAGGTGGAACTCAACCTGGTCCAGGCGGTCATTACCCCGGAAGGCAACCTCTCTATCGAAGTGGAGGGTTTTGTAAGGGATGAACTTTCTGAAACCCTTTCCTCCTCCCACAGGGTCCAGCAGTTGAGATTCACTATCGACGGGCAGGAAGTCGGGACACCCATCAGCCTCCAATACAGCACCGACAACACCACCCCGCTGCGACTTGCCAATTCTAGGACCGAGTTCTCCCAAACCATTGTATTTGCGAACCCTTTGCCCCGTGGCTATGTACTGACTGCCGAGACCGACGCGAACGCGGCAGGAAATACGGGTCGGGATAGGATTGCGATCGGCCTCGACACCCGGCACGAGGATGGGAATAATGCCCTGGGACCCAACGCCCTGAGCCTGTTTTTCGAGCAGGAGCTGAGCGACGCGACCTTGAACACCGCAAAGGTGTATTTCGGAGAACGGGAGCCATTACCCACGGACGGAACCTTCACGGAAACCGCCGCCAACAGCTCCAGCTTTACCGGGACGCTGGATGTGGGTGGGCAGGCGGCAGCAGGCACCATGACTCTGCGCTTTCCTACCACATCACCCACAGCTGTGGATGTGCTGGAGGCGGAAGTTATTTTCACGTTGCCGGGGGAAACCCCACGCCGATTTGCCGGAGTATGGGAGGAAACCGGGATCAACACCCTTCGCTTTACCTCCGATGGTTACGCGCTGGGCGACCATCAACTTTTTGTCAGCCACTCTTACGAGCTTCCGGGATCCACGGTGTCGACGTTTGAGCTGCTGG
The DNA here is from genome assembly GCA_049438565.1 of Kiritimatiellia bacterium. Taxonomy (GTDB): domain Bacteria; phylum Verrucomicrobiota; class Kiritimatiellia; order SS1-B-03-39; family UBA6053; genus UBA6053. Next base: position 27,274 of record JBMTJR010000001.1, on the reverse strand, counting down.
TGATGAAATTCGATCCGGCGGACGAATTGGTTGATCCTGAGAATTTCGAGGTGTTGGTGAATGGCCAGACGTACCCCGTAAAACCTTTTACGTACAATGACGTGGAGGAGTTATATGTGGTGGAGTCCGAAAGCGCCACCCATCCCAAAATATTTATTCCCTCCACGAAATCACTGCCTTCAGAAATCTCAGTGGATGGAGACTTCACTGATGGAGGTGTTATCACCTGGGTCACCTACCTTGGCGGCACTGAAATTCCCCTGACCGAAACGTTGGTTTTGCCCGGAATGTCATCGGAAGAAACCAGTATCCCCGCCATGGCAGGAATGGCATCCATGGCGGAGCCGCTAAGCGAACCCGCCGGGGAGGAACCGGGTTGGCGGGAGCCGGGCGATACCATCACCCATGAAGATCTTTATACGGCCTATCGGTTCATCTATCCGGACAAGCTATCCAACATCATGCTGGACGTGTTCCTTGAAGAGATCGGAGAGGAGCGCATTCATCTGGAGGATGTGCTTTTCAACTATGATTTCGACTATTTCTTTCTGCCATTCGCAGCCGATCCCATCATCCGCATCGAGAACGACGACAGCGACATGAATCCCGCGCTGGCCGCGCAATACCTCTGGCTGGGTCTAAACCAGGCGTTTGTCGAAGATCGGAGTTTCCGCATCGAGGTGGAGAACGCGGCAACCGCGGTAAGCGTTGACCTGGGGATTGAAGCGATGATCCACTGGCGGGAAAACGCCGGTCGTGTGGCCGCCGAGGCGGGAATCGCCGCCACCGAAATCTATTTGAGCGGCATTGGAATCGCTCTGGAGGGTGTCGATTGGGTCCTCGCCATCGACGAGGCCACCGACGGAAACTACGCCGCCGTAATCGCGGGTGCGCTCCCGCTGGTCCCTGTCGCAGTGCTCAGGGGCAATAAACTCATTGTCCGCCGTGTATCCGGCGAGGTTCTGGAGGAAATCCCGGTCGCGAAACTCGATTCCGTACATGACATTTACCGTGCCTCGGACATCAATGCCAAAGGGGTGTTGATGGAGGATTACAATATGAAGCTGTTTCTGCGGGAGGCGTTGAGTGGCGCGGAAGGACCGATTAAGCCTCCCCGCTGGCGGAACGGGCTGAAATATAAGATAAAACGGCTTGCTCCGGGAGATATTCCCAAGGGGCATCAGGCTCACCACGATTTTGTCTGGGCTGAGAGAAGGTGGTTTGCAAGAAGGGGGATCGACGTGAACAATCCGGCTTTTGGCAGGTGGGTGCCTGATGACCTGCACAAAAAATGGCACACTCAGGAACCAAAATTCAATGAGTTTTGGAAATCGTTTATAGATGCAGAACCATCCACATTATACACCAGACAACAAATTATCGACAAACTCATAGAGGCAAGGTCGTTATTTCCTGTGGAGTAAATAAAATGAAAATCTATAAATTGTCAGTTGACAGCAGTGAAAATGGGTATGTGTATGCGTCAGGGTACGGTCCTCTAGAAACCGGCATGCCTTTTTTGCCTAAATCATTGCTGGATGGGCATAAAAAATTCTGGGAAATCGATCCCATGGCGCCAGGTTTGGATGTTGAAAAAGGAAGGAAAAAAGCATGGCCAGATGTGCTGCTTAATGGTTTTTCTCCCCCTCATTATTTTCTAAGTGAATGTATCATACATGACTTGGAATTAATCAATGTGCGATTTCACCGGGTAACAGAAATGCCGATCGGTAAAATCCATGGAAAATGGCATCAAAAAAACACTCCGCCAAAATATTTTGTAGCGGAAGCCGCCCCTGGGATTCAAATAAATTTTGAGGCATCCGGCTACAAACTGGATCAAAGTGGCAATCCTGTTTTACCTGCATTGTATCGAAAGGCCTTTACTAAGGACGTATTTATTTACGATTCATGGACAGGAAATGACCTTTTCTCACAAAAATATTTTGGAATAATGGGGAGTTTGCCGACTGCATTGTTTTGCACTGAAAAGGTAAAAAAACTGGCAGAAGATAAAGGGTGGACGAATGTCAATTTTGAGGAGCTTCAAGTCGCTTGATATCGTATATAACACGGAATCCAGAACCAGGCGCTGGTGCGAACACTCGTCCCTCGCGTCGCACAGCTTGAACGTTCTGCGGGGTGAAGTGAAATTTCACAAAAGATAGGCTTTCAATCGCTTCTGAGTATCGGATAGTTGAGCCATGAAAACGCTTTTGTTGATCGCAGGGCCTAATGGTGCGGGGAAAAGCACCTTTGCGGAAGAATATCTGCCCGGAGAGGCGGGAATGGAGAACTATCTGAATGCCGATTTGATTGCAGCGGGTCTGTCACCTTTTGCTCCCGAGAAAGCCGCACTGGAGGCCTCCCGTATTCTTCTTGACCGTATTCAGGAGTGTATGCGTCGCAGTGAATCGTTCGCACTGGAAAGCACGTTGAGTGGCAGAGCACATTTACGCCTGCTTGAGGATGCAAAACGCGCAGGATACAGGATCGTCCTCCATTTCTTGATGCTTCCCTCTTCAGAGTTGGCCCGGGAACGGGTCCGGAAACGTGTGAAAGAGGGAGGCCACTCGATCCCAACGGAGGTGATAGACCGCCGTTTCCAAAGAGGCTTGAAGAATTTACCCCTGTACAGGGCGATTGCAGATGATTGGAAAGTATGGGATACTTCCGCAGGAACCACGGAGCTCATTGATGAAAAAGACCAGTAAAAATCCAGAAACGCTGAAGGCTCAACAGGCAATGACCCGCGCAGCCTGGAAAGTCATGCAGAGAGCTGTTGAGGCCAACGAGGCGATTCCGATTTGGGACGGAGAAAAAACCGTCTGGAAGGTGCCACGGGAAGAAGCAGAACAATTGGCTGGTGAGAACGCTTCGCGTCCCACAGCCTAGCCGTTATGATTGGAGAATATTATGAACAGAATAATGCCGTTCCTGGTTGTTTTTGCTCTAGCAGGTTGTTCACCGCAGCAGCAAGTCCCACGGGAAGTGCTAGCAGTGGAGGAATCAACAGGCGACTCAGCGAAGCGGGAGGCTTACCTGAATCAGCGAATACGCGGATACGTTTCCAACAAGGACCTGGAATCAGCAACATTCCGAATGGTATCCATGGAGTACTCCGGGGGGCACCTTCAAGAGTGGGAGTATGCCGACGGATCAGCGACCTACAGCGAGTCGTCGGGCGTGCCGGACACACCCGCCGTAACGGTGACCATTCCGCTCGACAAGAATCAACTCTTGTTGCTTGAGGATGTTTTCAATCTTGTTGTGAAGCAGGAGTTATGGAAGCAAACCGACCTGGAAGAACTCGCCGCCGACGGCGGCGAGCAAACCTATACATTCTCCGTCGGTGATCACAGCGGGCAGTTCAAGCTTATTAATACTCAACCAGCTCACCTTGAAATCTTCCGTCACAAATGTTGGAAACTTATGGAATCAGTCAAGAGAGCAGCCAAAAAGGCTAAATTATAACAACCCACTGAACGGTAGGGCGTACCGCCGCCCGTTAGTGGAAGCGTTGACCTCGGGAAAACAACAATTCCTCCAACCTACCTCGCGGATGCGGTTCTGAAACTGACTCCTGCCAGGTAATCGTTGAAAATCCCGGTTGCGGCTGCTGCCGGTCAATGGTATATTTGCAGCATGAACTTGGAATGGGCTACCTGCAGCAGTGTTGAGTGGACCCCGGAACGCGTAAGCGGCTCATGGGTGTTCAAGGGTACGCGTATACCTGTACGCGCCCTTTTTGAAAACCTGGAAGACGGGGCGACCGTAGATGATTTTCTGGAGTGGTTCCCAGGGGTCACCCGCAGCCAAATCGAGGCGGTTCTTGAACGTGCGGCGGATTCCCTGACGGCTGAACCTGCTACATGAAAATTCTGTTTGATCAGGGAACCCCGGTTCCTTTGAGACGCTTCCTTCATCCTCATGTTGTGGATACGGCGGATGAGTTGCATTGGTCCACCCTGCAGAATGGCGATCTTCTCACCGCAGCGGAACAGGACGACTACGATGTTCTGATTACAACGGACCAAAACCTCCGATACCAACAGAATCTTACAGAACGAAAGATACAGATTCTCGTTTTGTGCACCACCTCGTGGCCACGTATCCGGAACCAAATCGACAGCGTGGTCGAGGCGCTCCGCAACATGCCAGAAAATGGATACCTTGAAATCCGTTTTTGATTCAGGTCAACCAAAGGCTGGTGCGAACGCTTCGCGTCTCACAGCCTTAACGTTGAAGCAGGTGGGGATCCGGAAACGGGATGTCGAGCGGCAAGATTTGGCCCTTGATCCGGAAAAACCGGATCCCTTGTCTGTCCTGCGGTTCAGGAAATCATCAAAGTGGAGGCTGCAATTGGGTTGTGCTTTCAGAGCCGACACGTATACTTTCGTCTTCACCCTTCTTTAACTGAAACGTGTTTCATCCTCAACGCCACGCTGAAATTCTGCATACTCTGGAACATCAGGGCGGGGTCCGGGTTGCGGATCTGGCCTCCCGTCTGCGGGTGACCGAGGAGACGATCCGTCGGGACCTGCACAAGCTCGAGGCCGAAGGAAAACTGAAGCGTATCCACGGCGGGGCCATGCCGGTGATCTCCGAGCAGGATCCGCTGCCGTATCAGCACCGGCAAATGGAGCAGGTGGATGCCAAACGCTCGATTGCCCGCTGTGCGCTTCTGGAAATCGAGGAGGAGGACGTACTTTTTTTCGATGGCAGCACCACGGCGTTTCAGCTGGCAAAGCTGTTTCCGGACATCCGTTGCACGGTGCTGACCCATTCGGAACCCATTTTCCGCGAACTGGCCAACCGGACCAATGTGGAACTGATCTCCACCGGCGGGGTGTATGACCGCCGCCACGCCAGTTTCACCGGTCCGCTGGCGGAACAAATGCTCCGCAGCGTGCATGTCACCAAAGCGATTCTGGGTTGTAAGGGCCTGGATTTCGAAAAAGGATTCAGCGATGCCTCCGTGCGCCATATGAATCTGAAGCGGACGGTGACCCAGAATGCGGACCGGGTGATGGTATTGGCGGATCACAGCAAGATGGATGCGAGGTCCCGGTACTATTTTGCCGCCATCGACGAAGTGGATATGGTGATTACCGATCCCGGCATCTCCCGGGAGCACGAAATAGCGCTCTCCCGCTCAGGAATACGGGTGATCAAAGAGCAGAAATCCTGACGGACCGGGATTCTGCGGGGGATCTTGGATGGACAATTGAGCTTCCTCAGCGTAGAGACTTTTTCCCATGAGCATTACAACCCGCAACGGTGATCTCGGCCGCACCCGACTCTTCTCCGGTCAGGAAATTTCCAAATCCGATCTGGCACCCCGTGCCTACGGTGCGCTGGACGAGGCGGTGAGTGTGCTTGGAATTGCCCGCAGTCTCTCCACCTCCGAGGCTCTGAACGAACAGATTCTCTTTCTTCAGCATGCCGCATTTGAGGTGGGAGCGGAGCTGGCAACCCATCCCGATCAGCAAAAAAACCGCCGCCGGCGCGTGGATGAAGCCTTTTTAGCCAAACTGGACCGGATCCGGGATGAATTGGAGGCCGTCACCCCGATCCCCAAAGATTTCGTGATCCCCGGCGGAAATCCGGTGGCCGCGCATCTGGATCATGCCCGAACGGTGTTCCGGCGCTGCGAACAGGAGGCCACCGCTCTCTGGGATGCGGAATTTCTGCAGAATCCGCTGGTGCTGACCTGGCTCAACCGGGTTTCGGATCATTTATGGCTGCTGGCCCGTCAGATGGAAGGGGACGCGGTCATCCCCCGGAAATCCCTGCAGGTGAAAGCCGCGAAAGATTAAAACAGTCCGAGCTGTTCGCCGGCCGGGGCAATCTGGGGAAAGCGCATTTCCCGCATCTCTCCCAGTTGCACCAGCGAATTCAGCTCGATGGAAATATCATTTTTTTCCAGGGTTTCCAGAATGCGCAGGAAAACTTTCCCACAGTATTCCGCATCCTCCGACGCACGGTGGAACACGGTATTGGGGAATTCGAAATATTTGGTCAGGGTTTCCAGACGGTAATTGAGCATGCCCGGAAACACCTTTTTGGCCAGGCCGTAGGTATCAATCACCTGACCCGTGGGGGCTTTGCAACGGTCCCGCTTCACAGCGGTTTCCAGAAATTTGAAATCGAACTTCGCGTTGTGGGCCACCAGGGGAAGATCTCCGCAATACTCGGTAAAGGGCCCCATAACTTCCGCGATTTTCGGCTGATTTTTCACATCCTCATTGCTGATGCCATGAACTTTGATCGCATCCGGAGGAATTTCCATGCCGGGGTTCACCAGCATACAGAAATCCTGCCTGGGCAGGCCGTCGATGAACTTCACCGCCCCGATTTCCACAATTCCATCCTCCAGCGGCTGAATGCCGGTGGTTTCCAAATCAAATGCTACAAAATCAAACATAGGTAATTGCTAAGAGGTTTGTGGATGAATTCAATTCTTTTTCACCCTCCAATCTCAACCTCCGCGCAGGGTTTTCGGCTGTGATTCACATTGAAGCGGAACTTCAGGCTTAAAATGGGTTGGCGGCGAGGAGGGAATCCGGATCACCGCCAAGGTGGGTCATCCTTTTTAGGGCCCGGGAAAGAGAAACGGATACGGGGCGCATGTCAGAATTGGTGAAAGATGAGATCATTTCCAGGGCGCATTTATCATAATCGTAATCCTAATCGATTTTTTCAAATTGAATTTCGATTACGATCACGATTGCGATCACGATTACGATTGAAATCGGGCGTCTTCACCAATTCAGGGATATGCCCACGGATAAGGAAACCGGCAAAAATGGGTTTCTTCCATTCAGGGCTCTGGTAGAGGCAGGAATCATGTTTTGTCCGAGCAGTCTGGATTTGTTGCACGAAATCCGGGAGGCCCTGCATCTGCAGGTGCAGACCCGGACCCAGCCTTTGTTGGTGGGGGTGGGCGGTCCGGGAGGGAGTGGAAAAAGTCAGCTGACCCGATGGCTGGCGGAACAGTTTCCCGGATCCGCGGTGTTGTCGCTGGATGAGTTCCGGCTGCCCCGGGATCAGCGTCCGGCCCATGCCCCGTTCGGTTCCCATCCCGACGCGAACGATTTTGAACTTCTGTTTCAGGTTCTGGAGGAGGCAAAACAGGGGCGGCCTCTGCGGCAACCGGTTTTTGACCGACAGGCGGGCCGGGTCCTTTCGGAAGTATTGCTGCCCCCGTCCAATCTGATTCTGGTGGATGGTGAAATCAGTGCCTATGCGGCCCTGAGGGATCGGCTGGAAGTCCGCATTCTGCTGAAAGCCCACAGCTGGACGCTTTGGCGCAGCCGCTGGCACCGCGACCGGCGGGAGCGGGACTGCAGCTCCTGGAAAACGCTGAAAATTTTCACCCGCAGCACTCTGATGGATTATCCGCGTTTCTCCCGGGGGGCGGATCAGGAGGCGCATTATGTCCTCTACCGCGATTCGCGAAACCGGCTTCGGCGTTTGAATTGAGGACTGGACAGGCCAGGCCACCCCTTGATAAGGTAATTTAGACTTTTAATTCTCTTTGGAGTTTCCATGAAAAAATACCTCTTTGGTTTTGCCCTGATGATTTGTACCCTTCTCTCTGCAGAAGAATCTGCTGCACCCCGCTTTGTCGTGGTGCTGCCGGAAAAAGTGGGGGAGGAAACCATCCTCCCGGTTGGCAATGAAAATATCCAGCATGTGGTGCAGGCGGAGATTGAGAGATCTCTGATCCGCAAAGGGCTGGAGGTCATTGATATCGCCGGATTGGAACCCGTGATCGAAGGGGGGCTGAGCTGGCAGACCCTGACGGTCAAAGAGGGTGCCCTTACCCTGGCCCGTTCCGCCAAAGCGGATTATCTTATCTACGGACAGGCCACAGCCAGCCAGGCCGGTTCAGGTTCCGCGTACGGGGTGACCGCAGTGCGGGCGCAGGCCGATGTGTCCGCCCGTCTGGTGCGGGTGTCCGATGGAAAAATTCTCAACGTCTTTCAGAGCGAAGCCCTGGAGGGCAATCAGGCCTTTGGAATTGCGGCGAAAGATTCCCTGAAGAGCGCCGGGAAAAAAGTGGCCGCTGAGGTTTCCCAGGCCTGCGCGGCCCTGAGCGAAGAATAACCGGTTCTGCTCAGGGTCTGCCCTGCATTCTCTGGAAGAGTTGCAGGGAAGGCGCATGACGGGGATCGGCCTGCAATGCGCGGGTGACCGCTTTCTGTGCCTCCGGGATATTCCGGTCCTGCAGATACACGGTTGCCGCCGCGTAGGCGGCGTCCGCCGAATCGGGATCCGCCACCTCCGCCCGGGACAGGGCGAGCAGTCCGGCCTCCCTGTTCCCGTTCTGGATGTGCGCGAGACCCAGATTGTACCAGCCCCGGGCATGGTTGGGATTGAGGATCACCAGCCGGCGGAAGGCATCGGTGGCCCCGTTGAGATCCCCGGCCTCATTGCGGATCATTCCCAGCATAAACCACCCGTCCTCCGCCTCCGGTTCGACCACGACCGCCTTCTCAAACAGTTTCACCGCCTGTTCCATGCGCCCTGCGGCATGGAGGAGCTGAGCTCCGATCCGATGCGGTTCGCCGGAGCTGTCGTATAAAAGCATCCGGTCCACCCAGCGTTCGACCTCCTCCGCATCTTCTTTGGTCAGGGCATATTGTGCCAGATTCAGAGCGCCCACGGGCTGATCTGCATCAAAAATCAGCCATTCCTCCAGTTCCTGACGCAGGGAATCGGGCAGGGGAGCTCCACTTCGGGTGGTCCAGGCGGCATCCAGACGCACCAGCCGGCTGCTATCCTCCCGCAGGCGGCTGATTTGGGGATAGAACACGTCGTAATCCCCCAGCGCATGAATTGCGGCGGCGCGGACCAGCTCGCTCTCATGGTTCAGGGACTCCTGCACAAATTCCCGAACTTCGTTGTCGGGAATATATCCGCGCATCAGCCGGATCAGACTGGCCCGCCAGTTTGCGTTGGTTTCGGAACGGGCCAGTTGAAGCAGTACCGGCCCCACGTTTTTGCCATCCCAGGCGTCCTGAATGGCCTGCGCGCGCGGACGCGTCCGCCGGGCCGCAAGTTTGTCGCCATACCATTCCTCCGCCCATTTCTCCGCCCAGGCCACCGTCTGGTCCTGGTGACAGCGGTTGCAGGCATTGGGAATGCCCAGCGTGCGGGTGAGCATCGGATCCGGAACCGTGAACCCATGGTCCCGCCGCAAATCCGATTCCATATACATGGTTTCCGGCATGTGACATTCCACACAGCGGTTTCCGCGGCTGTCGAAAGCGTGATGACTGTGTTCAGTGGGAAGAATCGGGGTGCCTCCTCTTTGACCCGGCGGAGCGTGACAGCTCATGCACAGCAGATTGTTTTCCACGGGCAGGGTGAGTTCCCCGCTGTGCGGATTGTGACAATCCATGCAGTTGACCCCCGCATCGTGCATTTTGCTGGAGAGAAAGGATCCGGTTTCAAAATCCTCATCCCGCACCTGACCGTCCGGATAGTAGATGCCGGGACGATCCATCAGGTTGAGACGGAAATGGTCATGAAAAAGTTCTCCGGGCTTGAATTTTTCCGCAGTGAGAAAGCCCCGTCTGGCATGACAGGTCATACAGTTCTCCTGGGCCACTTCGCGGGGAAATTTCTTTCCCGGGACCTCTTCGGGATTCCGGGCATGTGCCTGCATGTCGCCATGACACTGGGTGCAGGAAATGCCCATGGCATCCCAGGTACTGGCGTAGGAATCGGTTTCCGGGTCGTAGTTTTTCTTAAAATTCGTGGTATGGCACCAGGCACATTGTGCATTCCAGTTCATCCCCCGGCCGCTCCAGTGTCCCCAGTCCTTGAAATGACGGGTTTCCGGAAAAGCGTTGAACCATCCGTTGGTTTCCACATGATAGGCCGGATTGAAGACCTGCCAGCGGCCATTGGTGGTGGTCACCAGGGGCTGCACCAGAGGTTCCACCGCGATGACAGCTACCGGAGTTCCGGCAAATTCAAATCCATCCAGTCCGGTCTGTTGCAGATGCAGGTTCTCATCAATCACCGTTTCCACACCGCCGTAACTGCTTTTTCCCGGTTTCAGAGGAGAATCCTTCAACAGCCGGTTCGCCCGGGCGTGCTGGGAGTGTTCCCACTGGGCCACGATATCCGCATGACAATCCACGCAGCGGGCTCCCTCTGCAGGCGGCATCCCGGAATGGTCCCGCCAGTCAAAAGTCTGCTCAAGGGGGCTGGCGGTGACCGAATCCGTTACGGGGCGGTAGGAGCTTGTGGTATCCGGTTTTTCCTGCATCAGCAGAAAAACAATGCCCCCGAGTACCCCCAACAGAACCAACAGACGCGCGAGATGTTTCATAACTGTTCTTTGAAGCTCTGGATTGAATAGGCAAACCAAAAAGAACGGAGGTTATTGAATATATTGCAACAGGTGAAATATTTGCTTACGTTGGACACCTTTTCGCACTTGTAAGCCGCATGACTCGGGGTATGAATGGGGGATGACTTCTTCCTGCTCTGTTTCCAATTTACCTGAATTTATTGATCAAACCGTTACGCTGCGTGGATGGATCTGTGCGATCCGCTCCAGTGGAAAAATCCGCTTTCTGGAGTTGAGGGACGGGACCGGGACCTGTCAGTGCACGGTGGAGGCCCTGCATCCGGAGGCTTTTGAGGCATTGGAGGGCTGTGGTCAGGAAACCAGTCTGGCCTGCACCGGCCTCGTGAAAGCGGAACCGCGCAGTCCGGGAGGGGTGGAGTTGTCGGTCGAGGCGGTTTCTCTGTATCAGGTGGCACAGGAATACCCCATTTCCCGGAAAGAGCACGGGATCGATTTTCTGATGCAGCATCGGCACCTCTGGCTGCGTACCCCGCGTCAGGAGGCAATCCTGCGGATTCGTCACCGCATAATCTCCGCCGCCAGAGGTTTTTTTGACCAGAACGGGTTTACCCTGATCGACACGCCGATTTTTCAGCCGGGAGCGGCGGAGGGGGCCGGAACCCTGTTTGATGTGGACTATTTCGGAACCCCCGCCTATCTCGCGCAGACAGGTCAGCTGTATCTGGAGACCGCGGCCATGGCGCTGGGGAAAGTTTACTGTTTCGGTCCCACCTTCCGGGCCGAGAAAAGCAAAACCCGCCGGCATCTGACCGAATTCTGGATGATTGAGCCGGAAGTGGCCTTTTATGAGCTGGAGGATCTGGAAGTCCTGGCCGAGGCGTTTCTTTGTCACCTGGTGCAGGAGGTTTTGAAACACAATCGGGAGGATCTGCTCGCGCTGGGCCGGGATCCGGCGCCTCTTGAGAAGATACAGGCTCCGTTTCCTCGTTTGACCTATTCAGAGGCGGTGGATCTTCTGCACGATCCGGCCCTGCACAGAAAACTGGAGGCGGAACTGGAGGCGGAGCGCCGGCGGATGGAGGATCTGAAAAAAGAAATTACCGGAAAAGAGGTACAGCTGTCCCAGCTGAGTAAAGCCTGGAAAGTGGAAAAGCTGAAAAAAGAAATTCAGGAGCTTCAGGATCAGGTGAAAGAGCTGGAGCGCTGGATTGCCAATCAGCCGGCGCATATTGAGGATGCGAAATCCTTTGTCTGGGGCCATGATTTCGGGGGAGACGAAGAAACGATTCTCAGTCAGCAGTTTGACCGTCCGCTGGTGGTCACCCGGTATCCGAAAGAGGTGAAAGCGTTTTACATGAAGGAAAATGCCGAGGATCCGCGCACGGTCCGCAATCTGGACGTGCTGGCGCCGGAAGGGTACGGCGAGATTATCGGGGGCAGTCAGCGCGAGGATGATCTGGAAAAGCTGCTGGCCCGCATGGCGGCGGAGGGAATGGATCCCGCGCCTTACGAATGGTATCTGGACCTGCGCCGCTACGGTTCGGTGCCGCATGGGGGATTCGGACTGGGCATCGAGCGGACCGTCTCCTGGATTTGCGGCCTCAAACACATCCGCGAAACCATTCCTTTCCCCCGCCTGATGGGGAAAATGCAGCCCTGAATAGCCCGACCGGCCTGGGGCTCAGGAAATCAGTTTCAGCTCCCGGAGCTGTTTCTCCAGTTCCTCCACCATTTCCCCGGCCTGACGGTAGATGGTGTCCACCTTGTCGAATTCGAGCACGCGCACATCCCGAATGCCCGGTTTGAGGTACAGATCAGGCTGCCGCTGGGCGAGTTTCTGGTTCATGACTTTTTCGATCAGCATGTCAAACATGCCCAACGTCACATCCATGGCATGCGGCACATTCTTTTTTCCGGGGGTGCGGGCGGGGGCGACATCGACCGCCAGGGTGAAATCGCAGCGGTCCAGCAACAGATCATAAGGCACATTGTTGGCCATGCCGCCGTCCACCAGAACCCGGCCCTCCCGTTCCACCGGGGGAAACACTCCGGGAATGGCCATGCTGGCCATGATGGCCGGCAGCAGCGGTCCGGAATCGATCACCACCTCCTCGCCCGACCAAAAATCCGTGGCGACGACCTGCAACGGAATTTCCAGGTCTTCGAAGGTCTGTTCGCCCAGATCTCCGATCAGCAGTTCCAGAAATTTTTCACTCCGAACCATTCCGGTGCCGTGAAAATCAAACTGGACGCTGCCCAGCCATTTCACCAGATCGGGAATTTTTTTCAGGACATCCCGTTTCCGGTCCTCTTCCCGGACCACATAGCGGTGCCAGTCCGCCTGGATATCCGCCGCGGATTTTCCCGAGGCATACAAAGCCCCGACAATCGAACCGATACTGGTTCCGGCCATCCGGTCCGGGCGCAGATGGTGCTCATCCAGAAAAGCAAGCACCGGCAGATGGGCCAGTCCGCGGGCTCCGCCGCCGCCCAGGGCTACACCGAGGGTTTTCATAAGACACTCACTCCGGAAGCGAGGGCTGCACGGGCCAGTTGCTGATCGTGGGTAAGGAGATGAACGCGGATATTTTCACTGCTCTCCACCATGAGCGCGGTGGAGAGATGGATGGCATCCAGACTTCCCAGAACGGTTGGGAAAGGGTCTGCGGCCCGTTTGAGAATTTGACGGCTCAGGGGAACCCGATAACAGGTTATCCAGAAGGTCTCGAAATCTCTCGCGACCTGCGCCCGGTCTGTATCGTCAATGTGAGCTTGCAAACGCAACCGATCAAGAGTTCGGAAAAACTCGGTACGCATGAGTTCACTCACATAAGCTTTTCCCCATTTTCCCCAATGAGAGCTCGCCTCCTGCTGATTTAATAGGACCCGAAGCACGGCGGAGGTATCCAGATAAATGATCATCTCCGGCCCCGGTCCTCATTCAGGAATGATTCGGAGGGTAGGGGGCCCTTGTGAATTCCGGATATCGTACGGAGGGAGGAAAGCGGGGCTTCTGGTTTCACAATGTCGAGAGTATCGGGATTTTTCATCGGGACCAATTCCGCGATCGGCGTGTGATGAGAGGTCACAATAACACTTTGACCTTCCTTAACCACGGATAAATAGTGACTCAATTTCGCCTTCAATTCTGCGGTACTAACGTATTTCATGACCAAAGAATAGTCATCGAAAGGTCATAAGTCAATCTGCGAACCTTCACTCACCGCAGGGCATCCACCAGGGCTTTGGCAAAAGGGGCCAGATCTTTTGGGGTCCGGGCGGCAATTTGATGACCGTCGATCACCACGGCCTCGTCGATCCAGGTGGCACCGGCATTGTTCATATCGTCTTTAATACCGACGGTGCTGGTGGTTTTGCGGCCGCGGAGCACATTTGCGGAAATCAGAATCCAGCCGGCGTGACAAATATGGGCGATGGGTTTGGCGGCGGCGTCAAATTCCTGCACCAGTGAGAGCACTTTGGCATCGCGGCGCAGCTTGTCCGGAGCAAAACCTCCGGGAACCAGCAGGGCATCGAAATCGGCACTGTTCATGTCGGCGATGGCCGCATCACTCACGCAGGGGTATCCGTGTTTGCCCGCATAGGTTTCGCCGGCCTGCGGCGCGGCCACCACCACTTGGTGTCCGGCCTCCTCCAGCCGGATTTTCGGATACCAGAGTTCCAGATCTTCATACACGTGATCGATGATGGCTAAGATTTTTTTCATGAATCCAGTCTAGACTTCCCCCAGGGAATTTCAAATGTTTATCCGAAATTCGATTCCGACCCCCGACCCCCGACCCCTGACCTCATAAACCCATGGCCTTGTTTCACTCCCATTTTTTTTCTGAAGTGCTCGGGATGCAGTCCGAGGCGATGGTGATCATTCCGCAGCCGGCGAGTGAACAGCAGATCGGGCTGCAGACCGCCTCCGCGCGGGATACCTGGCCCTGTCTCTGGCTCCTGCATGGGCTCTCCGACGATCACACGGCCTGGCTGCGGCGGACGTCGATCGAACGCTACGCCGAGGCGGCGGGTTGTGCCGTGGTCATGCCGAACTGTCATCGGAGTTTTTACCGGGACATGGCGCAGGGCGGAGAGTACGGCACCTTTCTGATGGAGGAGCTGCCGGCGCTGATGCGGAGCTTTTTTCCGCTTTCCCCTGAAAGAAAAGACAACGCGGTGGCCGGACTGTCCATGGGCGGCGGCGGGGCGGTGCGCTGGTTGCTGAACCGTCCGGAGCACTTCATCGCCGGAGCCTCCCTTTCCGGGGTACTGGATCCGGCGGGGCGGGTGGAGGAGGTCCGGAGGAATGAGCCCGGACGGATGCTGGCCGAATCGCTGGCGCTGGCTTATGGAGATCAGGACCTGCGCGGCAGTTCCGAGGATCTTTGCTGGCGGGTGGGGCAGCTGCCGCCGGAATCTTTGCGTCCGCCTCTGCTTCAGATCTGCGGGACGGAGGACTTTCTCTATGACGACAACCTTCGTTTCCGCGATGCCGCGCTGCAGGCCGGATATCCGCTGACCTACCGGGAGCGTCCCGGCTCGCATGAATGGGGATTCTGGGATCAGTCGATTCAGGAGGTGCTGACCTGGCTGCCGGAACAGGGTTTTGGATCCTGAAATTATAAAAATTCGCGGAACAGGCTGTCGCTGATCAGGTACGCTTCCGGAAGCAGACGGAGGGTTCCGTTTTTTCTCTCCACCCAGTTTGCATCCTGCCAGACCTGCAGAGAAGATCCGAGCAGTTCCTCCACCGCGAAGCCGCTTTGGGCAAGGAATTTCTCTTCATGGACTCCCGCTAACAGACGGAGATGGGTCATCAGACGTTCCCGGGCTTTGGCGGCGGGAGGCAGTTCCTCCGTTTCGCCGCGGCAGGAGACCTTGCCTTCCAGTTGACCGGAAAGATAGCGGCCGAGATCCGGCAGATTGAACCAGCGACGGCCCTGCACATGGGAATGGGCGGAAGGTCCGGCTCCGAAGTATTCGCCACCTTCCCAGTAATTCAGGTTATGACGGCATTCGAAACCCGGTTTGGTGAAACTGAAGAGTTCGTACTGTGAAAAACCGAGTGCTTGCAGGCCCGCCCGGATGCCACTGTACTCCGCGGCAGTCTCTTCTTCACCCGCTTCCCGGAGAAAACCCCGGTCCCGCATTTCGGTGAAGGCGGTGCCGGGTTCGTATTCCAGACTGTACCAGCTCACATGATCCGGATTCAGACTCCGGAGCGCATCCAGATTGATCTGCAAATCCTCTGTTCCGGTGTCGGGAAGTCCGAACAGAAGATCCAGACTCAGATTTTTCACCCCTGCACGGCGCAGGATCTGCACGGCGGCAAATGCGTCCTCCCGATTGTGGATGCGGCCCAGCGCCTGAAGCATGGGATCGGAAAAACTCTGCACACCGAGAGAAACCCGGTTGACGCCCCGGGAAACCAGAAGTTCGGCCATTTCCGTATCCAGCGTGCCCGGATTGGCTTCGCAGGTGAACTCCGACACGCGGGACAAATCGATCTGCCGCTCCAGAGAATCTAACAGCCGGGAAAGTTCTCCACAGCCCATTTCCGTGGGGGTTCCCCCGCCGAGATAGACGGTTTCCGGCTGAAAACCTTCGGGCAGAGAAGCCAGTTCCGCATCCAGCGCCTGCAGAAAGCGCCGGTGTTTCAGACTCCGGAATTCGCGCAGACGTTTTGCCGGCGCACCCTCTCCCAGAGGCAGCACATAAAAGTCGCAGTACAGACAGCGGCGCACGCAGAACGGAACATGCAAATAAAGGGCGGGAGGGAGAGAGTCCATAGATCAGTGCGCCGCGGTCAAAAAGAAAGAATCCGGGACAGGGGTCAAGAGAACTCGACGGCGGTGCATTTCTGAATCATAATGGGGTTGCAGGTTCGAGAGAATTGATGCAAAAAAGAAATGGAGGATAAAACATTATGACAGATTCAGATACAAACAAATCAAATGAAACCATTGAAGAAACTGCTTCCGCCCCCGAGGTCGAAGCGGAATTTATCGCAGCAGACAAAGCACCGGCATCTATCGGAAACCGGATTCTGGCCGTTTTAATTGACGGACTCATCTGCATGGCCCTTTCTGTGGTCCCGGTTCTGGGAGCGCTTGCGGCCATTGGCTACATGCTGACCCGGGATGCGCTTCCTTTCCTGGACGGACAGAGTGTCGGTAAAAAAGCGATGAAACTCCGGGCCGTCAGTTCGGAAACCAATGCACCGCTCACCAACAACTGGGGAGCATCCGTGGTCCGCAACGTGGTCCTTTACATTCCCTTTTTCGCGATCGTGGAATTGATTGTGCTGTCCAACAACAAGGACAATCAGCGGTTGGGAGATCAATGGGCCAAAACCAAAGTGGTGGTCGAAGGCTGAAGCCTTTTCCATCGGAAACCGAAAAACGCCTCCGGTCGGGGGCGTTTTTTTTGGGCCGTTCAGACCGGTTTTACATCTCGTTGGAGTCCCGCCGGGGATAAACGGGGGAGTGGGCTTTCATCATTTCGGTTTCCGCCTGAAGAAGCAGATCGTACATTTCTCCGGCATCTGCGGCGTCGAGCAATTGATCCAGAATCTGCGTTTCCCGGCAGATCATACTGATCCGGGCCAGCAGATGGAGATGGATCCGGTCCTCCTGGGCGCAAATCAGAAAAAAGAAGCGGGTGTACACTCCGCCGGGGGCGCCAAACAGAATCGGCTGTTGGGCGCGGCCGAGCACGATAAAGCTGTCTTCGAACATGTAGGGTTCGTGATGGGGCGGATGCAGCAGTGCCGCACCGCAGGCCATGGCGGTGCTGCAGAGTTCCTCCCGTTCCTCCACGCCGGAAAGCAGCCCCTCCTCGTCCCAGACCATACCGGTTTCCGTGGCCAGATGCACCATGTTGCGGATGATCTTGGCCTTGGTTTTTCCCTCCAGGGAGTTGTCGATAAAATGCGGCCGCATCAGTTCGGGGAGCAGCGCATGGCGTTCACTCAGGTCGTGAACCTTGGAAGTGGAGCTTTTATGAAAAGCATTGATTTCCTTGTCCGCCATTCCCAACAGACGCTGGGAGGCCCAACGGTCAATCTCATTGCGGGGAAAAACCACTTCGTTTCCCTGTTGCCGGTGCGGAATCTCGTGTCGTTTGACCAGCAGACGGATATCCCCCGCCTCCAGATGGAGGTAGTCGGAGAGTTCCTGCAGACTGAATACGCGATGCGACATAAAAAGGAGCCAAAGGCCTGAATCAAATGGTTATTTCATTTCATATTACATTGCGGCTGTGAAGAAAATACTGAATTTACTCTGCGAACTCAATCGGGCCCAGGGTTGCGAAGACTGTCAGAGTACCGCGTTTACGCGGAAGTTTAGAGCGGCCTTCAGGTCGCGGGTTTCATGGGATGAGGTACCAAGGGTTCTGAAACCGGGGCATGAATCCCCTTGGAAACTTCCGCCTGAAGGCGGTACTCTGACATTCTTCAGGTTCTCCTTGGTGGGGCCGCGGCCTTCGGGGGTGAGGGTGATTTTGTAAAAAAGTTCAGGTCGCGGGTTTCATAGACTGTCGGAGTCCCGCGTTTACGCGGAAGTTTAGAGCGGCCTTCAGGTCGCGGATTTCATGGGATAAGGTACCAAGGGTTCTGAAATCGGGGCATAAATGCCCCTTGGAAACTTCCGCCTGAAGGCGGTACTCCGACATTCTTCGCTCCCGCCGCGTTATCCTCAGAAGACGTCTAATTACAGGGGTATAGAATTGGAGCCAAAGGCCGGAATCGAACCGGCGACCTATTCATTACGAGTGAATTGCTCTACCAACTGAGCTACTTTGGCCGGGGAAGTGCCCATCTTTAGCCAGAAAGGGGGATTTTTGTCAAGCCAGCTTTCCCGGCAAGCGGTCTCTGCGCCGGCGACCGAAAAAAACGTTCTGGGAGATCAGGGGCCCCGTCTGTTTATTTTGTTAACAACTTTCGCCGGGTTCAATCTATAGAGAAATCCAATCTATGGAAACCGTTGATTTACATGGGTCCGGCGGAATTCCGGCAATAAAACTGCCAAAATATTGCCTGTTGACAACCACTAGGGGATGTTGCAATTTTATATAAATTCAATTTATCACACCATATGTTGTGGTAGGGGGTTGACAGTTTGGAAGATTCACGATTAACACTTTCCTTACGTTAAGTCCCTCCTCCATGTTCTCTGCATTGCAGAGGTCTATTCTTCTCAGCAATCACAACTCTCTTCACCGATAAGTAAAAGGAAACCAATACCCCATGGCGAACGATAAAACATTTACAGTGGGAACACGGAATTTCGTGTTGGATCAGGAAAAAGCTGAAATTGCCTTTTCTGAAAAAAGAGTGATCAATGGTCGCGAAAGTGTATTTTTCAATCTGCTGCCCCTCAAGTACGGCTGGGCCTACGATTTGTACCGCACGATGAAGACCAATCACTGGGAACCGGAAGACATTCCCATGCAGAAAGACATTGAACAGTGGCAGAGCACCGATCAGCTGAGCGATGTGGAACGCTGGATCATTCGCATGGGCATCGGATATTTCAGTGCGGCTGAAGGGATTGTGGGGGACAATATTCTGCATGTGATCCGGGAGAAAGTGACCGCTCCTGAACTGAAACTGGTGCTGGGACGGCATGCGCACGAGGAAAACATTCACGCCGATTCTCTCCTGTACATGATCAGCTCACTGGGCATCAACCCGCACGAGTGCGAAGCCATGTTTGAGGATGTGCCCACGATCACCCGGAAGAATGAATTTGTGATGAAAGTCTCCCGTTCCCTGCGTCGAGATTTGGATCTGACGGTTCTGGAGAACAAACAGCTGTTTGCTAAAAATCTTTTCCTGTTTGGACAGTGCATGGAGGGAACCCAATTTTATGGGCTGTTCGGCATGATCCTGGCACTCTACCGTCAGAATAAATTTCCGGGAATCGGCCAGATGTTCCGCTACACGCTCCGGGACGAATCCAATCATATTGAATTGCTGCGCAGTTTGCTGATGGCTCTTAAAGACGAAAATCCTGACATTTGGACCGACTCATTCAAACAGGAGCTGCGCAATCTGATGAAAGAGGCCAAAGAGCTTGAGAAAAGCTTCATTGCGGACTGTCTCCCGGTGAATGCGGTGGGACTGAGCATTGACGAATTCTCCAAGTACATCGACTACATTGCCGACCGCCGTCTGGAGGGTTGCGGTTTGGATCCGCTGGAACCGGGAATTGAAAATCCATTCCCCTGGCTGGCGGAGATGATGGACATTCAGAAAGAACAGAACTTTTTTGAAGGACGGGTGACAGAGTATCAGAAGTCCTCCGCGCTGGCCATGGTGGACGATGATGAACTCTAAGTCCTGAAATTTTTTATACGCAACCTGGAAGGAAGAACAGAATGATTCGCAACACGAATACTTTGGAAGAAGATCAATTGCTTAAACAGCATGCGCAGCGCCCCCGTGGCGAGGCGGCCCGGTTCGACTGGGCCCAGGTGGTTTCAGAACAGCATCCGATGAACCTGACCCTGACTTCGGACGGAGTGGAAAAAGATCTGTCTCCGGCGGAAGTGGCGGAGATCGTGGGGGATGCTCTTACCACCCTGTTGCTCTCGCGCAAACAGGAGAAAGAAATCTTCAGCGAGGAAAACTGTGAACTGGTTGCCGACGTGACCCGGAAGGTTTCTGAAGTGCTGCAGGCCCTGACCGCACCCCGGACCAAAAAGCAGGTCAGCCGTGAGGAGCTGCATCTGGCAATTGAAAAGGCGCTGGTGCGTCAGGAGAATTTTGATCTGGCGCGCAGTCTGGTCACGCATCGGGCCCAGGAGAAATCTGCCCCCCCCTCTTCCGCCAAAGTCAGCACCCAGCTTCTGCGCCGGAATGGTCATCTCGTACCCTGGAATCCCAACAAGATCGAAATTGCCGTCCGTAAAGCTTTTCTGGCGCTGCATCTGGACAGTTCGCCTGCGGTGGATGTGACCCAGGCCGTGCATATGCGGGTAGCTGAGGGACGACAGGCGATGGTGCACATCGAAGATGTGCAGGATATGGTTCAGGAGGAGCTGATGAAGGGCGGCCACTTTAAAGCAGCCGAAGCTTACATTCTGTACCGGGGCCGCCGCGCGCTGCAGCGGGCCGCCGAAGAGGCTGCGAAACCTAGCGATGAAGACCAATCGATTTTGGTGCGGGTTCAGCGGGCGGACGGCAGTTCGTTTCTCTGGGACGGGGCGGATATGCGCGCGCGTATTGAATATGCCGGACTGGGGCTGGATCTGGATATGGACCGTGCGGAGATTGAAGCCGAACTGCGCCGCTCCATCTATGATGAAATGAATCAGGGGGATCTGAAAAAGACCATTCTGCTGAATGCCAAAGCGCTGATTGAACGGGATGCTGACTTTGCAAAATTTGCCGGGCGCATGCTGTTGACCTATCTCTATGAGGAAGTGTTGGACTGGGATATTCTGCAGGACGGATTCGGTCAGTTGCGTGATGCCCACCGCCGCGGGTTCCGCAGTTACCTGGAGACTGCGATTGAACTGGAGCGTCTGAGTCCGAAACTGCTTGAATATGATCTGGACCGGCTGGCCGATGCGCTGGATCCGAGTGCGGATATGGATTTTGATTATCTGGGCATTCAAACCCTCTATGACCGTTATCTGATTGTGGACAAACGGGGTCCGGCCCGCCGTTTGGAAGTTCCGCAGTATTTCTGGATGCGGGTGGCCATGGGACTGTTTCAACAGGAGCCTGAAGACCGGGAAGGCTGGGTAATCCGGCTTTACAGTCTCTACAAAAGCCGCCGCTTCTGCAGCAGCACCCCGACCTTGTTCAACTCCGGAACGCTGCACAGTCAGCTTTCCTCCTGCTATCTCTACAAAGTGGATGACAGCATTGAGAGCATCATGATCCGCGGGATTTCCGAGAATGCCTTTCTTTCCAAATGGGCCGGCGGGCTCGGAGGTTCCTGGACCTCGGTGCGGGGAACCGGAGGCTACATCAAGGGAACCAACGGCGAAAGTCAGGGCGTGATTCCTTTCCTCAAGCTGCACAACGATCAGCTGGTGGCGGTGAATCAGGGAGGCAAACGGCGGGGATCCGGCTGTGCCTATCTGGAAACCTGGCACAATGATATTATTGATTTCCTGGAACTGCGGAAAAACACCGGAGACGAGCGCCGGCGCACGCACGACATGAATACGGCCAACTGGATTCCCGATTTGTTCATGAAGCGCATGGAGGCACGCGAAGAGTGGACCCTGTTCCGGGCCAATGAAACGCCGGATCTTCATGATCTTTACGGCAAAGCCTTTGAGGAGCGTTACACCTATTATGAACGTCAGGCGAAAGCCGGAAAAATCTTCGGACGTTCCATTCCCGCGATTGATCTGTGGAAAAACATCCTCAAAATGCTCTTTGAAACCGGTCATCCCTGGATCACCTTCAAAGATCCCTGCAACATCCGCAGTCCGCAGGATCATTGTGGCGTCATTCACAGTTCCAACCTCTGCACCGAGATCACCCTGAACACCGGGAAAGATGAAACCGCGGTCTGCAATCTGGGTTCGGTGGTGCTGGATTCGCATCTGAAAGAGGACGGTTCTCTGGATCACGACAAACTCCGTGACACCATTCAGGTGGCCATCCGGGCACTGGACAACGTGATCGACATCAACTTCTATCCGACCGAGGCCGCCCGCACCTCCAATCTGCGTCACCGGCCCATCGGGCTGGGGGTCATGGGACTGGCCAACGCTCTGTTCAAAAAGAATGTGAGTTTTGCCTCGGAGGAGGCTGTGGAGTTCAATGATGAATTTATGGAGGCGATTGCGTATTACGCGTATGAGGCCTCCAGCGCACTGGCCAAAGAGCGGGGGACCTACAGTACCTATACCGGATCCAAGTGGGACCGGGGATTGCTGCCGCCCGACACGCTGGATCTGCTCGAAAAAGAGCGCGGCGTTCCGGTGGATGTGCCCCGCGGCGGGAAAATGGATTGGAAATCCCTGCGCGAGAAAATCATGAAGCAGGGAATGCGCAACAGCAATGTGCTGGCCATTGCCCCCACCGCGACCATCAGCAACATCATGGGCACCAGCCCCTGTATTGAGCCGATCTACAAAAATCTGTTTGTGAAGAGCAATCTCTCCGGAGATTTCATCGTCCTCAACGGAAGTCTGGTGCGGGATTTGAAAGCGCAGGGACTCTGGGATCAGGACATGCGGGACAACCTTAAATATTTCGACGGGGAACTCGGGGACATTGAACGGATCCCCGAGGGCCTGCGGCGTAAATACTCCACCGCCTTCGGAATTGAGTATGATTATCTGATCCGCGCGGCCGCCCGCCGCCAGAAATGGATTGATCAGTCCCAGTCCGTGAACCTGTTCCTCGGAAATCCGGATCTCAAGACGCTCAGTCATATGTACCGGGCGGCCTGGAAAAGCGGTTTGAAAACCACCTATTATCTGCGCACCCTCGGAGCCTCAAACATTGAAAAAGCCACGGTGGGCGTAAAGAAAAACAAAGCAGCCGCGGAAACCGAAAAACCTAAATTCACCGAGGCCCAGAAAGCGGCCTGCAGTCTCGATGCCATGCTCAATGGCGGTGAATGCGAGGCCTGTCAGTAACCGGAGATCAGCCTCCGGTTTCCCAACGCTCCCTTCTCAGGAAGGGAGTGTTTTTTATGACTCCCCACGCATACTGGCGATGAAAGAATCCGCCTCTGCAATGGATTGTTCCATTTGCTGAATCAGGGCGTTGACATCGGTCTGAATTTTTTCTGCTTCGCCCTGAATCCCGGCAATGGCCTGGCTGTTCAGGTTGTGTTTGAGATACAGCACCTGATCCCCGAAGGTGTTGAGCACGGGTTTCATGGAATCTGCCGCCGACCGCATACTGGTGATGAGGCGGTTGTAGGACTGCTGGGTTTCCCGGAGCTGACGTTCGGAGTCTTTACGGAAATCCGGGTTTTTGTACTGCTTCAATTCCGCTTTCCATTCTTTAAACAGACGGTTCGCCACATCGTCGATCGCCGCAATGCGTTGGTCGACCTCGTTCGCGGCCTTGAGGCATTTGTCATATTCCTTGGAGAGCTTGTTGTATTTTTTCTCCAAATTCCCCCCGTCGAAACTCACCACTTCGGAAAACTGCTCCAGCGCGGAGGTCACCTGTTCCTTCGCTTCCTCCTGAGCGTCGCGGCCTCCCTCCACCCGGTCTACGAGAATATCCCTCTTTTCAAACCCCAGTTTCTCCATTCCGCCATAATACGCGGATTTGCAGCCGGAAAGACCCAGCAGAAGCGCACACATTGTCAGGGAGAAAAGAGATGATTTCATGGGAAGCTCCTTTGGTGAAAGAAATTAAAATAAAAGGCGGGACGACAATTACAAGGTTCGTCAGAGGGTTTTTCAGACCTGAAATTCCCCATCCATCCTTTTTCCTTTCCCCCCGAAAGGAATGGGGATATAAGCAGGGCATGACAGCAGATCTGGAACATATGGAAATCACCCTCAATGCCGATACGGTCGATGTGGCCTCCCTGGTGCAGGAAATCCGGGAGGAAGTTTCACGCAAACGCAAAGAAGGCGTGTATACAGATGCCCGGATCGGCCGGGCCGAGCGGCACAATCTCATGTATATGGCCGACAGTGAGGAGTTGCTCAAATTCTACCTGAACTGTCTGCGGGACGGTGTCCATGTGGATATCAATGATTATCAGATTGAAGACCGGCGCAGTGGCTGGAAGGGTTCATTTCTGGTCAAAATGAAAACCATTATCTGGAAGCTGCTGAAGTTTTACACCTTCCGGATGTGGCATCAGCAGAATCAGATCAATGGGCTGATGGTGACTGCGATTGAGAGCAGTTTCCAGCAGTACGAAAAAAAGATTTCAGAACTCGAGTCCCGGCTGGCCCGACTGGAAGGAAAGGAAGACCGATGAAACTGGCTTTCATTACTCCGCGTTTTCTGCCGGAGGGCGTGGTGGGAGGCGCGGAAACCCTTATTCGGGATCTGGCCACCCTTGCGGCGGAGGCCGGGCACGAGGTGCACCTGCTCACCACCTGTGCCGTGGATCATTTCACCTGGAACAATGCGCGGGAACCCGGGGTGGAATCCGTGGAGGGGATTCAGGTTCATTATTTCCGGGTAAACGAGGACCGGGACATCGACAGTTTTCTCCGCATACAGGATCAGATCGACAAAGGAAGGAAGATCCGCCGGGAGGATGAACAGCGCTGGGCCGACAACAATGTCTGCAGCCGGGATCTGTGTGCATGGCTCCGCGATGCCGGGGCGGAAATGGATGCGGTGCTGGTCGGACCTTATCTTTTCGGGATCACGCTGCAGAGCGCGGGCATTCATCCGGAAAAAACCTGGCTGATTCCCTGTCTGCATGATGAGGCCTTTGCCCGTCTGGAACTGGTGGCGGACATGTTCCGTGCGGTCCGGGGCTCCCTGTTCAACTCCGAACCGGAAAAAGCGCTGGCGATGCGTCTGTACGGACTCCGCGAAAATTGCGGGGCTGTGGTGGGGATGTCGATGAAACCTTTCACGGCGGATCCGGAGGTTTTTGCCAAACGGCACGGACTGGATACCCCTTATGTGCTGTACTGCGGCAGACAGGAGGGCGGAAAAAACACGCCGCTGTTGCTGGATTATCTGAACAGTTACATCGAACGGAGGCAGGGGGGAATCCGGCTGGTGCTCACCGGAAGCGGAAATGTGGAAATGCCGGAAAAGCTCCGCCCCCATCTTCTCAATCTGGGTTTTGTCAGCGAACAGGAAAAGCACGAGGCCATGGCGGGCGCACTGGCATTTATTCATCCCTCCACCAACGAAAGTTTCGGAATTGTGCTGCTCGAGGCCTGGCTGGCCGGAACGCCTGCGCTGGTGCATGCCTCCGGAGAGGTGCTGCGCTGGCAGTGTGAACACGCCAATGCCGGACTCTGGTTCCGCTACTATCCGGAATTCGAAAGGATGCTGGATCTGCTCCGGGAAAATCCCGGACTGCGCCGCCGGCTGGGTGAAAACGGCAATCAATATGTGCGCCAAAATTACGGACGCGGGGCGATTGCCCGCCGCCTGCTTTCAGTCCTGCAAGGAAAAGAATCCCTATGAGAAACGAACCCCCGAAAATTGACTGGAACCGGCTGAGAGAGCTCCGGGATCTTTTTTTACAACCCGACCCTATACTGGAGCCCTACTGGAAGTCCAACCGTCAGCTTCAGGACTATGACATCACGCTGGGAGAGCGGATTGGCTGGAAATGGGATGCGGTGCTCGAAGAACTCCGTCTCCGGAAATGGCAGCCGCCTTCGCCTTCGCTCACGGATATCGGCTGCGGAACCGGGGTCGCGGCCCGCAGAATGCTGAGGGCCTTTCCGGGACATTTTAAAAAAGTGACCCTTTGGGATCATTCTCCCGCAGCCGTGAATTATGCGCGTCAGAAAATCCGGCATGAATTTCCGGAGCTTCGGATTCTGTGTCCGGACAGCCGGCCGCATGCCAAAGGAGTGGTTCTGATCAGTCACGTGCTGACCGAGCTGGATGCACCGACCTTGAATGCCATGCTGGAGGATCTGACCGATGCGCAGGCCATGCTGTGGGTGGAGCCGGGAACTTTTGAAGTCTCGCGGAAACTCATCGGGGTCAGAGAAACGCTCCGGGAACAGTTCCGGGTGATTGCCCCCTGCACCCATCAGGGCGCCTGTGGACTGTTGAGCGGGGAGAACGAACCGCATTGGTGTCATCACTTTGCGGATGCCCCGCCGCTGGCGCATCAGGATCCGTTCTGGGGTCATTTCCGCAAAGAAATGAATCTGGATGTGGGGCCGGTGGCTTACAGTTTTCTGATTCTGGGCAAACAGGGCGATGAACCGGAGACCGGGGCCTCGCACTTAATCGGCAAACCGCTGCGCTTTCCCAAATTTGTCAAAGTGCTGAGTTGTCAGGCTGAGGATGTGCGCGAACTGGTGGCGGGCCGAAAGACCGACATTTACCGGGATCTTAAACAGGGGCGCACACCGGCGCTTTACCATTTTGAGCTGAAGAAAAACCGGATTCTCTCCGGGAAGGGGATCAGAGAGATCGAATGAAGCAAACCCGGGGCCGCAAAGAGGAGGCTCAGGCAACGCCGAAAATTTTCCGGGTGGTGCGAATCGCCTCCAGAAGGCGGGTGGTTTCCTCCGGGGTGTTGTAAAAATGGTAACTGGCCCGGTTGATGGCAGGCTGGCCCAAATGTTTCATCAGCGGCTGACAGCAGACATGACCGGCCCGGATGGCCACCCCGGATTGATCCACCAGCTGCGCCACGTCGTGGGGATGGATCCCATCGACCCAGAACGAAACGGCCCCGCCGCGTTCTTCAGGATGTGCGGTGAGCGTCACGCCGGGTTCCGCCTCCAGTCGTTCCGCGGCATCATTGACCAGAGAATGCAGTGTGCAGGCAATCCGGTCCATATCCAGTTCCTCCAGATATTCCACTGCGCGCGCCCAGGCGATGGCGCCGGCAATATTGGGGGTGCCGGCCTCAAATTTATAAGGAAGATCCGCCCAGGTGGAGGATTCGATGGTCACCTGATCGATCATTTCTCCTCCACCCTGCCAGGGAGGCATGGCGTCCAGCAGCTCCGGGGAGGCAATCAGTGCCCCGATTCCGGTGGGACCGCACATTTTGTGGGCGGAACAGACGAAAAAATCGCAACCCAGATCTTTCAGATTGATTTTCAGGTGGGGCGCACTCTGCGCTCCGTCGAGCAGGACCCGCGCCCCGTGCTTTTTGGCCTCTTGAATGATCTCTTTTACCGGATTAACGGTTCCCAAGGCATTGCTGATATGTGTTACCGAAACCAGACGGGTGCGTTCTGTAAGCAAACCCGAAAAAGCTTCAAGATCCAGCTCCCCTTTGTTAGTCAAAGGGATTGCTTTTACCGTTATACCGGTTCTTTGGGCTA